>JAPKCP010000347.1 GCA_028822885.1 Yoonia sp.
GTTCTTGACGTTGTGCAGCTCGGTGCCTTTGCAGACCGCATGCCGCATGAGTTGTCCGGTGGCCAGCAGCAGCGCGTCGGTCTGGCGCGCGCTATCGTGATCCGCCCCAAAGTGCTGTTGATGGATGAACCCTTGTCGAACCTCGATGCGCGCCTGCGCGTGGATCTGCGTGCAGAACTGCGCCGTATCCAGCGTGACCTAGGCATCACAACGGTCTACGTGACCCACGACCAAGAAGAAGCGCTGGCAATGTCGGATACTGTCTGCGTGATGCATCAGGGCGTTATCCAGCAGGCCGCTAGCCCGCTCGACATATATTTGCGACCTACAAACAAATTTGTTGCGACTTTTGTGGGCGCCAGCAACTTTCTAGCGCTAACAAAAACTGGCACCCAATTCGCTCTGTCATCTGGAGGAGCGAACGTTTTGAACTCCACATACGGCAACGGCGATATCGTGTGTGCACTGCGCCCCGAAACGATATCCGTCAAGGCTGGTTTGGTTGGTGCCTCTGGGGACCATGAAATCGCTATCCCCGCGATGTTGTCAGATGTCAGCTTTGTCGGGCGCGAGATGGAGGTCATCACGATCACCGAAGGCGGCGAGAAACTAAAATCCTTAGCGCGACCAGATCCCGCGATCATTGAATTGCCTCATGGCAGCGCCGTCACCTTAATCGTCAAACACGATGATATGGGGTTTTTCGAGGCGAGCGAAATCGGTGGTCGCATCACATGATCCAAACTTTTCGCAAACCAGATTTTTGGACAGTCGTCACCGGTGTGATCTTGGTTGTCTTAGTTGTTTTGTTGCTGTTCCCAATCGTTCGCGTCCTTATGTTGTCTTTTGTGGATGCGGACACGCTTGACTGGACGCTGGGCAATTACGTTGAGGTTTTCACGCGCAACTACTACCTTAATGGGCTTAAAAATACACTTTTTGTCGGTATCTTCGGCACCTTAGGCGCGTGTTTGCTGGGGATTCCTCTAGCATTTTTTACCGCCCGCTTTCATCTTCGAGGTCGGACATGGATATCAACACTCGCGATCTTGGTGTTGGTCGCGCCGCCATTTATCGGAGCCTATGCGTGGATCATGATGCTTGGGTCAAACGGTTTCATCACCAACTTTTTTGAGAACTTCGGGATAGACATACCGACCATCTACGGCGCGCATGGTATCATTCTTGTCTTCACGCTCAAGTTTTTTCCGTTCGTATTCCTTATGACCCAAACTGCTTTGATGGCGGTGAACAAATCGTTTGAAGACGCGGCCGAAAACCTAGGCTGCACGCCTTGGCAACGGTTTGTGCAGATTACCCTGCCGCTTGTTTTTCCCGCTATTAGTACGGGTGCGATTATCTGTTTTGTACTGTCGATTGCCGACTTTGGCACACCGGCAATCTTGGGGCGAGGCTTTCGCACTTTGTCGACTATTGCGTTTGCAGCATATCGATCCGAACTAGGCGGGCTGCCAACAATGGCAGTCACCGTGTCTATGATCATGATCGTCATTTCGATGTTGGCCCTGTTGGCACAACGTCGCATTCTGGCAAAACGCCGCTACGCCAGCAGCTTAACAAACCTGCCGGTCAAAGTCTTGCTAACTGGATGGCGGAATGTGGCCGTGCATGGGTTCTGCCACGGCGTCGTTTTGATTGCGATGCTGCCAACCCTTGTTGTGGTCTACACATCGTTCTTGAAAACCAACGGCCCTGTGTTCGTCGGTGGCTACGGACTTGAAAGCTATGGCCGGATTCTGCGAACAGCACCTGAGTCCATCACGAACAGCTTTGTGTTCGCGGGTGCGGCGGTGGTGTTGATTACTATGTTTTCCGCGCTCATCAGTTATGTGATTGTCCGGCGCGAAACCGCAGCCGCTGGTGCGATCGATTTCTTGATGATGGTGCCTTACCTGATCCCCGGCGTGGTGATGGCGATTGGGTTCGTCACGACGTTCCGATCCGGATTCATGAGCGGGATGGGCGCTGCATGGTTACTAATTCTGCTCTACTTCATTCGGCGCTTGCCCTACGGAGTGCGATCAACAACGTCGAGCCTACGCCAGATTAAGCCATCAATGGAAGAAGCGGCGATCAGTCTTGGTGCCCCGCCGCTGACCGCTTTCCTGCAAATCACAGTGCCGCTGATCATGCCTGGTCTAATTGTAGGGTCTCTCATGGGCTTTATCACAGCAATTAACGAGCTTTCAGGCACTTTGATTCTGTACGACGCAGGTACGATCACGATGCCCGTTTCAATTTATCTGGCGGTTTTAGATGGCGAATTCGGTTTGGCCGCAGCATTGTCGACTGTGCTTTTGTTGTGTACCGGCTTCTGCGTCTATCTCGTGTTTAGGTTCACTGAAAACCGCGACAACGCATTCATTTAGGGACCACGATGCGCTTAGAACTCTTCAATAGATCGAAATACCGTGATGGGTCCGCGCCCGGTGATGACGTTCCCCTGATCGTGCCGGGGGCCGTTTATGGTGTCTTCGATGGCGCAACCGATCCGCTTGGCACGGTCGTGGATGGCGTTGCCGCGGGTCGTTTGGCCGCAATGACTGTTGCATCCGAAATGGCTGCAATCGCGCTTGACCCTGTAGCCCGTAGTCTGCCGGGCACAGAAATTATCAAGCGTTTATCTGCGGTTCTAAAGGCACGAACCGGGCCTCTAAACCTTGATGTCCCTCCTTCAACAACCCTTGCTGTTGCCCTTGACTGTGGCGAGACGTGGCGGTTTTTACTGCTGGGCGACAGCGGCATTCGGTTGAACGGCACAGAGGTTCACCAGCATGAAAAGGTCATTGATTATGTGTCAACGGTGGCGCGCGTGGCTGTGTTTAAAGAGCTATCCAGCCAGAACAGCGACCTTGACCAAGTTGAAATGTTGACCCGCCGCTGCATTTTCTTGGGTTTTGACACCGCGATGAGTGAGGGCGTTCTGACGACTGTGCAGGCATCAAAAATAATTGATGAAGCAATTTCTACGACAGGACTGCATGAGTTCAAGAAGATCGTTTCAGGGTTTCTGATGGGCGGGATTCAGAAGCAGTTTCAATTTGGAAATGCGGTTGGGAATCCATTGTGCTTTGACACAATGAACGGAACAACGCCGAA
>JAPKCP010000059.1 GCA_028822885.1 Yoonia sp.
GCCTCAAAAACCCGCTTGGAAGTCCGTGCGTCGGTGACGTTCAGATATCCACGCACAAAATCTCCCTCAGCCATCCCACGCGCGCCGATCACGCAGAAATGGCGATGTTCATCTGGCACATTCAGGTTGGTGTGAAAGGCAAGGCTGGCCCCGCTTTCATATTCAAGGATCGCCGTCTGACAGTCGATAATGTCCGCACCACTATCAAACGGATCATCCGCGCTATCCCAAACGGACGGCTTCACATGATACACTTCCATCTCGGAATTCGTGGCAGGCCGGTGTTTGGGCAAATATGATCGGATCGATCCAAAGCTGGCGACATGAAGGGGCCGCGAACCTGTGATCATGTTGTAAAGGTCCAGATCGTGGCAACATTTCTCAAGCAGAAACCCACCCGTGCGCGATGTCTTGCGCCGCCAATCACGCATGAAGAACGCACCGTGGTAGGGGGCGATATGTTCGGAGGCTTCCATGCTGGTGATGTCGCCTAACTGACCGGCATCAATTGATTTTCGCAGATCAACCATATGTCGTGAATAGCGTAAGACAAGGCCAACAATGACCTGATCCAGCCCGTGTTTTGCCAGCAACGCCGCCAGTTCAAGCGTATCGTCAATCGTCGTGACAATTGGCTTTTCGCAGAACATGCGAACACCAGCGGCAAAGCCTGCTTTTAGGTCCTTAAGATGGAATTCGTTTGGTGATCCGATAAAAAATAAGTCTGGTTTGGTTTCATCCAACATCCCAACAACGCTTTCGAATTGGGGAATATTTGGGTCCAAATCATCCAAATATGTCGGCTGCGGGTCATAGAACCCGACAAACTCAACCGCGTCCCACTGCTCCTTAAATCGCGAAAGAACAGAGGCTGACCGCAGACCCATTCCAGAAATGGCAATACGCATCGCGGTCCCCTATCTATCGTGTTTGGGGGCTGCAAGCCGCGCCAAAACATTGCCATGGGTATCAAATGCATGGGCGGCTGCAGGATCGAACCCAAGCCTAATTGTTGTGTCTTCGCGCACATGCACAGCACCATCCAACGCGGAGCAGAACCGTTCGCCATCAATTTCGCTATAGGTAATCGACAAACCACCAAGGCGTTCGAGGATGTTTACATGCACCTCAATCTGCCCGTCGTCTTGCACAGTCAGATGTTCGGGGCGCAGGCCTACGTCAATCTTGTCGCCAACGGATACCGTCGTTCCATTTAGGGGCAGGGCAACCGACACGTCGCCGGGCAACGTGACAGTCACGCCTGTCGCGGATGCCTCCGTCACCGTGGACGTCAGGAAATTCATGTTGGGCTGACCAATAAAGCTCGCGACAAAGCGGGTGCGTGGGTGATGATACAGCTCCATCGGCGTCCCAAATTGTTCAATACGGCCGTCTTTCAGCACGACAATTCGGTCGGCCATCGTCATCGCCTCAACCTGATCGTGGGTGACGTAAACCATGGTGGTATTCAGTTGTTTATGGAGTTCGCTGAGTTCCACGCGCATGTCACCGCGCAGTGCGGCGTCGAGGTTGGACAGTGGTTCATCAAACAAAAATATAGTCGGTTCGCGTACAATCGAGCGACCAATCGCGACACGCTGCCTTTGACCGCCTGACAACTGACCAGGCTTCAGTTGCAATTTATCTTCTAGCTGCAAGATTTTAGCGGCGCGGGCGACTTTTGCGTTCAACGCATCTTTGCCAAGCCCCTGAACACGCAGTGGAAATGCGATATTCTCGAACACAGTCAAGTGCGGGTATAATGCGTAGGATTGGAACACCATTGAAATACCACGATCAATCGGGGCAAGCGCGCTCACATCCGCATCACCGATCATGATTTGGCCAGATGTGGCTTCTTCTAATCCGGCAATAATCCGCAATAACGTGGATTTCCCGCACCCTGATGGGCCGACAAAAACCACAAATTCTTGATCTTCAATGGCAAGGGAAATGTCGTACAAAACTTTGGCTGCGCCAAACGCCTTGTCGATGTTTTTGAGTTCTAGCGTGGCCATGATTTGTCCGTATTCCCAATGCTGACGGTGGCCCCAAACACGGGGCCACCGATCTTAATTTAAAGCGCGTCGGCTAGTTCTTCGGCGCCAATCATGACCAGATTGTCAATGGTGTCTTCTTCCAACAACGCACCTTGGATCATGTCCACAAACACAGTCTGAAGCGACTTAAAGTCTGTGATCAGCGGTTCAGGGCCACCTGTTGGGATGGACGACACGAAGATGTCCCACTTTGGGTCAGTGGTGTAATATGGATCCTCAAATCCAAGGGCTTCGTACTGCAAAATTGGCGTCAGACCCCATGAACTATCAAGGTCATACTGCGCTTGACCGGTGGTCAATGCAGTCGCCAAAGCAAGCGCTTTATCCTCGTGGCCAGTGCCCTTGAACACAACAATCGAGTCGGTAATCAGTAGCGTTCCACTTGTCCCAGACGGACCAGCAGGAACAGCGGCGACCATCTGATTGATGTCTTCGTTATGCTGACCCCAGCCCCATGGGCCGTTGATATACATCGCAATTTGACCGTCGTTGAACAGGTCTTTCATGCCGTCGCGTTCCCACTCCAACACACCCGGTTGGGCATAGTTTTCGAGTTCGGCATAGAACGCCAATGTCTCGCGGGTTTGTGGGCTATCAAGAGCAACATTGCCCTCGGCATCAAGCACTTCACCGCCATTGGAATACAGATAGTTCAGGAACTGGTGCATCGTGTTGTCGAAATCTTTACCCGCAAGACCAACACCAGCAGCGTCTGTATTTTCTGTGATCGTTTTCACCAATGCAAGCATGTCATCCCACGTTGCAGGAGCTTCGCAGGCGGCACCAGCTTCTTCGATAATATCGCAGTTCATATACAGCGCTTTGGTCGAAAACGCGTGTGGCAAGCCCCAATATTGGCCTTGGCTGGTGACTGTTTGCAGAACGCCTGGCTGGAATGCGGCCTCTTGCTCAGGCGTGAATGTGATTGGGATGACCAGATCGTTTGTGGCCAACTGGCGCAATGTCCGGCTGCCCATATACGCGATTGATGGGGCGTCGCCAGCGGCAGCAAGTGTCAGGCTTTTGTCTTGGCAGTTTGCCCAAGGCACGGCCTCAAGATTGACTGTCACGCCGTCATTTTCAGCAACAAATGTGTCGATGATCGCTTGATCAGCAGGGC
Organism: Yoonia sp.; assembly: GCA_028822885.1. GTDB lineage: Bacteria > Pseudomonadota > Alphaproteobacteria > Rhodobacterales > Rhodobacteraceae > Yoonia. Next base: position 3,181 of record JAPKCP010000059.1, read on the forward strand.
GTACTTCGTCGCCGCACATGATGAAATGCATGTCGGTTGCGTGACCATCCGCCAAGGCTGGCATCGCTGTGGCACCTAAAAGGGCGGCGCCAATGGCAAGAGTATTTGTCGTTTTCATAACGTGTCTCCCGTGGTTTAAAGTGTTGGTTTGGCTGATTTATTCTTTGACCGCGCCAGCCGTCAGCCCGGCAACGAGGTGTTTCTGTAAGAAAAAGAAGATCAAGACGACAGGCATGATACCCGTCAAAGCAGCGGCCATCATTTCGTTCCAATCAACGACTTGGCGGCCAACAAATTCCTGCAACCCGGCTGGCAATGGCTGCAATGCGCGGGTTTGGTTGAACGTGATCGCAAACAGGAATTGTTGAGAGTAAGCGCCAATGAATGTGGCTGTCCCCACAACGATCAAGCCCGGAACGGCAAGCGGCAGCACAACGCGGCGCAGGATATAAAGACGGCTAGCACCGTCCACATACGCAGCCTCTTCCAGCTCAAGCGGGATTTTCTCTAAATACGACTTGAGCAGCCAAATCCCTGTAGGGATCAAAAACGCAATCCCCGGCACGATCATCGCCCAATAAGTATTCAGCAGCCCAAGTGTGCGCAGGACGCGGTAAAGCGGAATAAGAAGTACGGCGCCGGTAAACATATTCACCGCCAAGATCGCACCCAGCGACACGTTTTTGAACGGAAAATCAAGCCGAGCATAGGCGTAGGATGCGGGCACCACGATAATTAAGGTCACGACGGTTACAGCGCTTGCGATGAAGATCGAATTGACGATGTAGCGGCCCAGTAGTGGGACAGATGTCCACATCGTTCGGTAGGCATCAAATGAAAACTTGTCCGACCAGAATTGGTAGGGGGATGATCGCAAATGCTCTAATGGCCGCAAGGACGTCACGAACATCTCGACAAAGGGCAGCAACATGAACAGAAGGAACACAAAGATGCAGGCGTAAATGCCGATCAATTGTGGGATGGTGTACTTGTTTATCATCTCACTTCACCCCGTAGATTCTGTTAATCTTGTTCAGGATCAGCATGTAAACCGCTGAGAAAGAGGCGAGCAGGACAACGATAACCACAGCGCGTGCAGCCCCTTCGCCGAACTTAAAGTTCCCAATTGCCGTCTTGTAGGTATCGATGATCAAGGTCGTTGTCGCACCGCGTGGCCCACCTTGGGTCAGGATGTAGATGATCTCAAAACTGTTAAATGTGAAGATCGCGGACAGCAGGGCCATTGATACAATCACAGGCATAATCTGCGGGATCGTGATGCGTCGAAACCGATACCAACGGGATGCACCATCGACCCAAGCGGCCTCATATAAATCAGTATTCACACCCTGCATTGCAGCAAGGAAAAACAATGTGACCATCGGCGTACCGATCCAAACGTCTGTCACAACGGCGGCATAGAACGCGGATTGCTTGCCAGCAAGGAACGCATACGGCTCATCAAACAACCCAATGTTTTGGCCAACACCGGACAGCAGACCAAACGTACCATTGTACAGCCAAAGCCACCCGATACAGCCAATCGCAATAGGAATAACCCACGGTGGCATCACAAGCATGCGGAACAATGCGCGACCCGGAACAGCGGCATTCAGCAGCGTTGCACCAATAAGACCAAGGATCATTTTGGCCGTCACGCTCACGAACATCCAATAGAAGGTGTTCCAGATGTAGGACTTAAACTTCCGGCTTTCCCAAAGGTCGATATAATTCGCAAACCCGACATATTCCTCGCCACCAAGATTGGCATCGGTAAAGGAAAGGCGAATGGTTTCGACCAGCGGCCACGCAATAATCACCCCAATGAACAGGGCAGCTGGCAGAATAAGCAGCCCCGCAAAAGCGCGATCCGACAGCCTACGTGCGGTCGCCTGTTTGGTCGTTGGCTGTGCGGTTGTGTCGGTCATTGGCCCCCACCAAATGCGATTCGTTAACTTAGCCTAACAAGGATTTATCAAAAAGCTACCAATTTGATACCAAAATAATTGGTCTTTCTTTTTCTGCGTGGTATACCTAATATTAGCTTTATAAGGCGCGTAATTTGGAAATTTCTTTTAAAATACTCATGTATTGGTATTGTATTGAGGTAACTCGGGTGGAGGCACCATTGCTATGACACAACCAGATTTTGCGAAAATGTTGCATGCCGACGCGTGGTTCGCGCAGGGGCGAGGGCCGCGTTATCAGCAACTATATAGCTATCTTAAGGACGCAATTGTCAGTGGCCAGCTTGGTGCGGATACGCTTCTTCCGCCAGAGCGTGAAATGGCGCTACACGCTGAGGTCAGTCGGGTCACGATCCGCAAAGCGATAGGCAGTCTTGCGGGTGATGGATTGCTGGATCAGCGGCAAGGGTCCGGCACAATGGTCATGCCCAGCCACAAGCCCCGGCTTCAGCAATCACTTTCGTCGCTGGTTTCGTTCACGGAAACGATGCGTCTGCGGGGCTATGAATCGTCTAGTAAAGTGCTCAGCGCGGGACTTTTCGCGCCAACCCCAGTTGAGACAGCAGCGCTTGGCCTCTCAGGGGCCGCATTTGTGGCGCGGGTCAAGCGGTTGCGCATTGCTGATCCGGGTGCTTTGGCGATTGAGACGTCAACTTTGCCTGCTGATATTCTGCCGAAACCCGGCGAGGTTGATCAGTCGCTCTACGCTGTTCTACGTAAATCAGGATCGGCACCCGTTCGTGCGATTCAGCGCATTTCAGCGACTAATCTTGAGGCTGCAGATGCCGCACTTTTTGACGTTGCTCCCGGTACTGCATTCCTGAAAATCAACCGTACAGGTTACCTCGAAAGTGGTCGCCCGATTGAATTCACAACGGGCCTGTACCGCAGTGACATTTACGATTTTATCGCTGAACTCCGACTGGAGGAAGAAGCGTGAGCTACCACCTATCGTCCATCATTGAAGACGCAAAACGCATCCGCTGCGTACTGTCGACTGATAGTGCAGTGCCACTGGACACACCAATCCTATGCTTCTCAGTGCAAGCACCCGCGATTGTTAGTGATGGTGCCGTGAAAATCGAAGGTCTTGGTGGGTTTACGGCCGTAAAGTTTGACCGCCCGCTGACTGCAGATGCCCCCCTATCGTTTACCTTGGAATTTGAGGATTCGAATTTCTGGGTATCCAACCGTGCGTGGCATCCACAAGGCCCATATCTGCGGCTTTTTGATGGGTGCATTGACGTGGACATGGACGTACGCATCGGCGTCATCGCGTCACCCATGCCAGAGCGCCGCATGCCCGAAAGCGGCCTTGCGCTAATCCCCGCGCCACAGAATTGGGTGCCTGCAATCGGGCAATTGAACGTCGCTCATTTTGTGGTGACTGGTGCATTTCCTGAGGTGGGGCAGAGTATTGATAGGCTTTGCGCAAGACGTGGGCTGACGCGGTTTCAGGGATTTGGGGCCGCAGTTGTGATCCGCCTTGACCCGACCCAGCCAACAGACGGGTATATCCTAAAAATTAGTGAACAAATCACACTCGATGCTGCTGACGCAGGCGGTGCATTCAACGGTTTAATAAGCCTTCTCACGTTACGTGAAACGCAGAATGCCTTGCCGTGCGGTACGATTACAGACGCACCGCGCTTTGCATGGCGGGGTTTCATGCTTGATTGCGTCCGTGAATTTTATCCTGTGGACGCGATTTGCAAGCTGCTCGACATGATGGCGTTGCTCAAGCTTAATCGGTTTCATTGGCACTTTGCCGATGATGAAGCCTTTCGATTAGAGGTTAAGACAGCCCCTGACTTGTGGGAAAAATCAGGTTTTCGCGGCGAAAATCAGTTTATCCCCGGCGTTTTTGGTGGCAGATCGGGCCCTACAGGCGGGACTTATAGCTACACTGATGTGGCTCTTATCATTGCACACGCCAAGGCGCTCAACATTGAAGTTCTTCCCGAAATTGAGGTGCCTGCACACGCGCTTGCGCTTACCGCGATCCGCCCGCACCTTCGCGACCCCAACGACACGGGAACCGAGGTGTCTGTGCAAGGCTACGCGCGCAATGCCGTGAACCCTGCGATTGCTGCGACGTGGGATTTGCTTGAGCCTTTATCGCTGGAAGTTGCAAAGCTCTTCCCGTTTGGCCATCTCCATTTGGGTGGTGATGAATTGCCGGAGGGGACATGGGACGGCTCCCCTTTAGTGGACGCCTACAAAGCCGAACACGGATTGCAAACCTATCAAGATGTGCAAGGCCACCTGATGAACCGCCTTGCTGGCTATCTTGCGGATCACGGTTTTACCTCCTGCGCTTGGCAAGAGGCAGCAGATGGTTGCACCGGAGGTATCGGTCACGACGCCATTTTGTTCAGTTGGACCGGCGCTGGGCCAGGGCGCGAGGCTGCGCGCAAAGGCCACCGCGTTGTCATGTGCCCCGCCCAGCACACCTATTTTGATATGGCGCATTCCGCTGATCCTGATGATTGGGGGGCAAATTGGGCGGCGAATTATGCGTTAGATGCGGCGTACAATTGGAACCCAATCCCGCAAGACGCCCCGGACTTAGCGGATCGCATCTTAGGGGTCGAAGGTACATTTTGGTCGGAGTTCACAAGTGACGCGAAAGATTTTGAGGCAATGATCGCCCCGCGCATATTTGGGTTAGCGACAAAAGGGTGGTCTTTGGCTGACGCAACGACACTGGCTGATTTACGCGCCACAGCCACTTGTTATGCGCCATTCTTTGCCAAAATCGGCTGGGCCATGCACCACGCTGCCATCGACATGGACACGCCAAGCGGCAATATCCGCCGCGTGGATAACTAAGCCATGAAGCGGATCGCCCTTGGTGGATTACATACAGAATGTTCGAGCTATTCCCCCTTGGTCCAAACGACCGCAGATTTCACCCGCACAATCGGTCAGGATCTAATAGACTTTGTGCCATTCGATTTTGCCTTTCACGGGATCGAGGTCATTCCGTTGTTTCATGACAGGTCGGTGCCGGGTGGCCCTGTGTCCGCTGCTACCTTTGCAGCACAGCGGGCAGACTTTGTGATCATGTTGCAGGCATCGCTCCCGCTGGACGGAGTACTTTTGCTGATGCATGGTGCCATGTTCGTGCCAGGGATCGACGATCCTGAGGGTGATTTCATTCAGCGAGTACGAGAGATTGTTGGCCCTGACACGATCATTTCGGCGGCCTTTGACTTGCATGGTCAAATTACGGATCAAATTTGCAACGCTATTGACGCGTTTGCGGCCTACCGCACGGCCCCCCATATCGACACACCGCAGACTTATGCGAGAGCTGCTAAAATGCTCTCAGAAGCGTTGAATTCCGGGGTGCGTCCACAGGTGTCTTGGGTCCCCATTCCAATCCTCGTGTCAGGTGAAATGTCGTCGACCTTTGTGGCACCTTGTGATGCGCTCTATGCGCAACTGCCAGCGTTCGATCAAATTTCCAGTGTTTTGGATAGCAACCTCATGATTGGTTATGTCTGGGCCGATAGTCCGCGGGCCACGGCGGCAGCGGTTGTGACGGCAACGGACCACAGTGTTGGGCAAACGGCTGCAGAAGCGATTGCCCAGTTGTACCGAAATGCCCGTAAGGATTTGACGTTTGATATGGACGCGGTGGATTTGCCGGTAGCTCTCGATCTTGTTGCAGGGCAGACGGCGATTCTTGCGGACAGCGGCGATAACCCGACCGCTGGCGGCGTTGGGGATCGGGCTGACGTTCTAGCCGAGGTCATCAAACGACAGTTGGACAGAAGTCTGATCGCTGGGATTGCCGACCCAATCGCGTTCGCGTCTTTGGCAGGAGGGCGGACAGAAATCACGCTTGGGAGCGGGCTTGGTGGTGGCGGTCCGATCGTTTGCTTAAGCGCCGAAACGTGTGAGATATTCGGGGACACTGCTGTGGTTAAATCATGTGGTGTGACAATTATTGTGACGCGGTTGCGACGACCTTTTCACAACCTAACGGATTTCCAAGCGTTGGAGTTGAGCCTAAACGCCTTCGACTTATTGGTCGTAAAGTCTGGCTATCTTTCACCTGATTTACGAACGTTGCCTCGGCGGCAAGTGATGGCGTTGACGGATGGCGCGGTTTGCCAAAAGCTTAATCGACTTGCAAACGCCCACCGCCCGGCTGGGACATGGCCCTTTTCGTTAGCGACCTAACCAAGTTAGGCCGCAATGCCGCAGTTCAATATGCCACCTGAAGCGGTCTTTAACACCGCGCAGACGGCACAAAAGGCCTAATTGATCCACCGTTGAAGTAATTAGTTGGGCGCACATTGTTGGGCGTTCCGCCCTATTTCCAATGCTTTCCCAACAAATTGATACACCATTGTGTCATAGTTTTCTGCGTGCTACCAATTTCAGATAAGTTCTCTCTGGTGTGACCTAAAACGAATTTTTTACTATTCATTTGGTTGACAAATACAGGGTGCAAGAGAGAGCATGATAAGACGGGGTGCGCTATATCCCTGGATGACCGGGGAGGGTTGTCAAAATAAACGGGGGGAGGAGCCGCAATGTCGGTCCTGTTTGGTCTTTTATGGCCATTAGAACGCATTAATTCGATCTTACTTGCTGTTGGTAAAGTCATTGCTGTGACGGCGCTCGCAATCATGGTTTGTCTGATCTTGGGGCAAGTATTTTTTCGTTATATTCTGAATGACGCGCCAAATTGGACAGAAGAAGGCGCGCGCTTTGGCATGCTTTGGATGACGGGCCTGATGGCCCCACTGGCGTACCGCATGGGTGGCTTCGTTGGCATTGACATGCTCGAACGGGCTTTGCCGCGCATGTTAGCAGGTGTTCTGTCACTTATCCTGATGACCCTGACAATGTGGGTCTTAGCGATCGCATGGGAACGCGGTCTCAACAATCACATCGACACGATTTCTGGCAAAGGATGCTCATCATCGCTGCGCTGGCCGCTTGGCATCGAAGTTGGTAAATGTGGCGAGAAATTCCAAAATCGCTTTCAATATGCGTCACTGTGGGTTGGGGTGAACCTCCTTATTCTTGTGAATCTAGAACTTATGATACGTCAAATTATCACTCTCGGGGGGCAGGGCGGTCGTCTTTCGCGCCTGACCGGTAACGAAGACATTGCGGGGGCCTCATAATGCTACTTTGGTTCCTTCCATTATTTTTAATTCTCATCATGATTGGTCTACCGGTGGTGTTCGCGCTTTTGGTATCACCCTTCGCGCTGATCATGCTCGAAGGTGATAACCGAAATGTTGTCGCAGGCCTCTACCGTAACTTCTACAACGGAATGGATAGTTTTCCGTTAATGGCGCTGCCATTTTTCATGCTTGCAGGCGAAGTCATGAACCGGGGCGGTATCACAGTCCGCTTGGTCGAGTTTTCGCAAGCCTTTATGGGGCATCTGCGCGGGGGGCTTGCCCACGTGAACATTCTGTCCTCGATTCTATTCGCGGGTCTTTCAGGTTCAGCGGTGGCGGACACATCCGCGCTGGGCTCAACCTTGATCCCCGCGATGGAAAAGAACGGCTATAGCCGCAAATTTGCCGCCGCCATCACGGCAGCATCGTCTGTCATCGGTCCCATCATTCCGCCGTCTGGCATCATGATTATTTACGCCTATGTCATGGGCGAAAGTGTTGCGGCACTATTCCTCGCAGGCATCGTGCCTGGTGTTCTTGTTGGCGTTGGGCTCATGGTTATGGTTCGCCTCATGGCCGACAGATATGACCTGCCCAAGGCGGAACGGATCGTTCATAAAAACCAAACGATGACCCCCTTAGAATCATGGGTTAGCTTTTTCCTTGTCCGCATAAATATCGCTGGTCTGCTTTACGCTATCTCCGGCATAGTTACGCAGTTTATCCCACAAGAGGTAAATGGCTGGTTAATTTTCTTCATCAGCTTGCCGATTGCGCACAGCATTGCAATGGCGACCAAGGCGCGCGTCAGTGCCGATTTTCGCATTGTTTGCAAGAAAGCCATCGCGCCCTTGCAAACGCCAATTATTATCCTTGGCGGCATCCTCATTGGGGTATTCACACCGACGGAAGCGTCAGCGGTTGCAGTGGCCTATGCGCTTGTCATTAGCTTCTTTGTGTTGCGGTCGATGAACGGGAAAGACCTGCTCGAAGTCCTTGCCAAATCTGCGCTTTCGACATCAGCCGTTCTGCTTCTGGTTGGGGCCGCCGTGGCTTTCAAAACTGTTGTCAGCCTGTCTTACGCGCCGCAGATTCTGTCTGACTACATCCTTTCGCTCTCAGAAAACCCGCTTGTCCTCTTGTTTCTTATCAATATCCTCCTGTTCATTGTGGGCATGTTCCTCGACGCGGGCCCCGCAATTATCATCCTTGGGCCCATCCTTGGCCCGATCTTCGTAGACCTTGGCGTACACCCGGTTCATTTCGCGATCATCATGTCTGTGAACCTAACCGTGGGGCTGGCGACGCCCCCCATGGGACTTGTGTTGTTCGTGGCCAGTTCGGTCTCTGGTGAGAAGGTCGAAACCATCGCCAAGGCTATCTTGCCATTCCTCGCAGTGGAGGTCTTTGTGATCTTCCTCATCACCTATGTCCCGGCTATTTCGATGACGGTGCCATATCTCACTGATTTCTTGGGTTGCGGCCCAGAAGTTGGTTTCTCTGCTTGTATCAGCCCCATGCCGATATCAAACTAACAGCATCAATAGGGAGAACATTATGCTGAAAACACTATCAAAGGTCGCAGCGACAGCCGCGTTCCTAACAGCACCATTCGCTGCTTGGGCGGACGGACACCAGGAATTTACAATCCGGGCAACTGCAAACTCCAACGAAAACGACGAAGACTACGACGGTTTGGTTGTCTTCAAAAACTACGTTGAATCTGCATCTAACGGTCGTATCGGGGTTGAGTTATTCATTGGGACACAGCTGTGTTCCGGTGGTGCTGAATGCCTCGAAGGCGTTTCCGAAGGCTCAATCGATGTTTATATCACCACATCTGGCGGTGCAGCTGGCATCATGCCGTTCGTTCAGGTGCTCGACTTGCCATACTTGATGGCGGACGACCGGGTTGCTGAATCCGTCCTTACTGGCGACTTCACCCGCACCATGCGCGACATGGGTCTTGAAGCCTCTGATGACACGCTGCGTTTGATGACCATCGGTAACACTGGTGGCTGGCGCAACTTTGCCAACACACAGCGCCGTGTGGCATCCCCATCCGACATGGACGGTTTGAAGATCAGAACCGTTGTGGCTGACCTGCCGCAGGAGCTCGTCCGCGCAATGGGCGCGTCCCCGACGCCAATCCCATGGCCAGAACTGTTCACATCGTTCCAGACGGGCGTTGTTGAAGGCTCCAAAAACGGTATCACTGACATCATGGGCATGAAGTTCCCAGATGCAGGTCTCCAGTTCCTCACACTCGATGGTCACGCCTACATGGGCGCCCTTTGGTTCATGAACAACGAGAACTTCCTCGGTATGCCAGAAGACATGCGCCGCGTTGTTGTTGATGGGTTCTCCCAATTGCAGCAAGCGACTTTTGCGTCTCCAAAGCGTAAGTCGATTGAGGCTTATCAAGCCTTTGTTGAAGGTGGCGGCGACCTTTATGTGCCAACACCAGAAGAAAAAGCAGCCTTCGCCGAGGCAGCAACCCCAGTGCAGGGATGGTTCCGCGAAAACGTCGACGGGGGTGATCAAATCCTCGACGCGCTGATTTCCGCAGTAGCCGCAGCCGAAGCTGAACTAGAAGCAGATTACGCTAGCGA
>JAPKCP010000060.1 GCA_028822885.1 Yoonia sp.
AGAACGCCAATCAAGGGTTGCCCAATCAAGAAACCGCAAATCGCCAACATCAACGCGATGTTTTGCGCCTCGCACTGATCATCAAGCGCTGCGACAGTGGCATCGCGAGCAAAGTCAGAGCAAGTTCTATCTTACTCGGCCCAAGGGAGGCTTTGATGAAAGGAGTCAAGGCGAGCTACGCCCCGAGGGCAAGCGGTTGCAAGCAAAAGACAACAAATGTCAGAAGAATGACACGGCGAGGATCAAGTGTTTGATGCACTGGGCCACCCTAAGCGGTGGCCCCAAAAACTCCAGACAGAAAAATGGCTTACGCAACGGCCATTTTGCGGGACTTTTGAATACGCAAGGCAAGCAAACCCAAGATCACGCCAAGATAAACAATCGGCTCAAGCTGGAACCCCTTCACAAGCCACAGATAATGGACAGCACCAAGGAGAGCGATAGGATAAGTCAGCTTATGCAGCTTGCGCCACGTCGCCCCACCCAACTTGCGCAGCGACAGATTGTTTGACGTCACCGCAAGCGGGATCATCAACACGAACCCAAGCATACCAACAGTCACATAGGGGCGTTTGAGAATTTCTTCCCAAACCCGCGCAAATGTCCCGACATCAAGCACGGCCCAAACCGTGAAGTGAGCCATAATATAGAAAAAGGTCGTGACGCCCAGCGCCCTGCGGAATTTCAACAGATTCACACCCGCATATTTTCGCAAAGGCGTGATCGCCAAACCAATGATCAGTAGCTTAAGCCCGACTTCACCATATTCACGCTCTAGCGCGTTAATTGGTTCCACGCCCAAACCACCCGTTACGCCGAGATAGAACAGCCACGCCGCCCAGACAGCACCGATCACATATATAGGCCATGCAGGAATCCGGCGCAGCGTGGTGTTCAATGTATTAATCATCATTAACCTCAGAACGACGCCGACAGGTCCATGCCTTCGTAGAGGCCTGCAACCTCATCTTCATATCCGTTAAACATCAGCGTATCCTGACGAGCCGCAAACAAACCGCCACCAATGCGGCGCTCGGACGCTTGGGACCAGCGTGGGTGGCTCACTTCTGGATTTACGTTGGAATAGAAACCATATTCACGGGCGCTGGTTTTGTTCCAACTGGTCGGCGGTTCAACGTCAGTAAGTGTAATGCGGACAATCGATTTGATCGATTTGAAACCATACTTCCACGGCACAACCACCCGGATCGGAGCGCCATTCTGGTTCGCGATCGGCTCTCCATAAATCCCTGTCGCCATAATCGTCAGCGGATGCATCGCCTCATCTAGGCGCAAGCCCTCGACATATGGGAAATCAAGAACGCCACGTTGGACGCCAATCATGTTCTCAGGCTGCACAACTGTTTCAAAAGCCACGTATTTAGCTGACGACTGAACGCCTGCCTTTTTCAGAATGTCTGCCAGCTCGACGCCGTTCCATGGTATCACCATCGACCATGCCTCGACACAGCGGAACCGGTAGATGCGTTCTTCAACGTCCAAACCAGCCAGCAGATCGGCCAAGCCATATTCACCTGGGTTATCAACCATACCGTCGACGGTAATCTTCCAATCATCTGTCTCAAGTTGATGGGCGTTATCGGCCGGGTCTGATTTGCCAGTCCCAAATTCATAGAAATTATTGTAGCTCGTGATCTCTTCGAGCGTGTTCAGTTCAAGATCTTCACCAGCCGCTTGAGCAGAAGTCCCAATCAGACCAATTGCGCCTAAGCCAACAGTACCCGCCAAAATTTGGCGGCGGTTTAGGAACGCAGCTTTGGGTGTGATGTCTGCTTTGGTAAGGTCGTTAGTCCAGCGATAAGCCATATAAGTCTCCGATCTTCGTGCATGTTACCTGTCTAATTGGGGGTCTTATACGGCTATTAGAAGGTAACAGGGCTCACTTTGCCGCCAATTCCTGAAACATATCTAAATCCAACCAATTCAGTAGTTTTTTCCACTATAAATTCACATCGTTGTGAGTATTCGTTACTGGAAAGCTAACCTAATGCAGGCTTAGGTCATTGGCTTGTAAAGTCAAAACCATAGGCGATTTTCCCCGTATGATCTAAAGCCATTTTCCCCCGTATTAGTTTGTATTGCCATTCACGGCAGTCACCCAACCGGAGAAATATTATGTTTCGTAGAACCTTCATTGCAACAGCAGCCGTAGCAACACTATCCACAGCCGCTTTCGCTGATGGGCACTCCATGGACATCGTCGATACAGCCGTAGCAAACGGATCATTCACAACGCTTGTAGCGGCAGTTCAGGCAGCTGGCCTTGTGGACACGCTTAAAGGTGAAGGCCCATTTACCGTCTTCGCCCCAACGGACGATGCATTCGCTGCGCTGCCAGAAGGTACAGTCGAAGGTCTTTTGGCTGACCCTGAAGCGCTTGCTGCGATCCTGACCTACCACGTCGTCGCTGGCAAAGTAATGTCGACAGATCTGTCTGACGGCATGACAGCAACTACGGTCAATGGCGCAGACATTACCATCGGTACCGAAGGCGGCGTAACCGTAAACGGAGCGAACGTTGTCACCGCCGATGTGGAAGCTTCAAACGGCGTGATCCACGTGATCGACGCAGTTATCATGCCACCACAGTAAATAACAAAGTCCCCCGCCATGCAAAGTGGCGGGGGATGTCCAAATTTTAATGAACGACTGCGTCATCAGGCGCTGGTCGTGTTGAGCGAGACACCCGGTCCCCCACAATTAGTCCATCCACACCAGCACTGACACTTATCGCAGACCCATCCAGCACATCACCTGCAAGGATCATCTCAGCCAGTTGATCCTGTAAGGCCCGTTGGATAACCCGCTTCAATGGACGTGCGCCAAACACTGGATCGTATCCTTCGTCGGCAAGCCACTTCAACGCACCAGCGTCGAGGTCAAGCGTGATATTCCGCCCGGCCAACCGCTTATGCAAACGCCGCATCTGGATTTCTACAATCCCAGCCATATCTTCGCGGGCAAGTCGGTCAAAGATGATCGTCTCGTCCAACCGGTTCAGGAATTCTGGACGAAAATGCGTCCGTACAGCGTCCATTACATCGCGCTTTGCATCAGATGCATCTGCACCATCAGGCAATTCTGACAGCGCCTGTGCCCCAAGATTTGACGTCAGGATGATCAGCGTTTGCTTGAAATCCACAGTTCGGCCCTGACCATCGGTCAGAATACCATCGTCAAGAACCTGCAACAGGACGTTGAACACGTCAGGGTGGGCCTTTTCGACCTCATCGAACAGAACAACTTGATACGGACGACGCCTGACCGCTTCTGTCAGAACACCACCTTCATCATAGCCAACATATCCGGGAGGGGCACCAATCAGGCGCGACACCGCATGCTTTTCCATAAACTCAGACATGTCGATACGGACCATCGCGCTGTCATCATCAAAAAGGTATTCTGCGACGGCCTTTGTCAGTTCCGTTTTACCCACACCCGTCGGCCCAAGGAATAGGAACGACCCAAGCGGGCGATCCTCATCGTTCAGACCAGCACGCGACCGGCGCACGGCATTGGCAACAGCACGCACGGCAGTTTTCTGACCAATCACACGACGACCAAGCTCCTCTTCCATCCGCAGTAACTTATCACGCTCGCCCTCAAGCATTTTGGAGGTCGGGATGCCCGTCCAACGTTCAACAACTTGCGCAATCTGCTCAGGGCGCACAGCGTCTTCGACCATCAGGTCTTCTGCAGTTTCTGCCTCAGCCAACTTACGTTCCAACTCAGGGATGACACCATATGACAGTTCCCCAGCTTTGGCCAAATCACCTTCGCGTTTTGCGATGTCTAGATCAGCACGGGCGCGATCAAGCCGTTCTTTCACCTCACGCGTGCCTTCCAACTTGTCACGCTCTGCCTGCCACTTCGCCGTCATCTCAGACGCGCGGTCCTGCAAATCAGCAAGTTCTTTGCGCAACCGCTCAAGGCGATCAACAGAAGCAGCATCATCTTCTTTTTCCAGCGCCATCGCTTCGATCTTCAACTGCATGATCTGGCGGTCAAGCGCATCAAGTTCTTCTGGCTTGGAATCCACCTCCATCCGCAAACGGGATGCGGCCTCATCTACCAAATCAATCGCCTTATCAGGCAAAAATCGATCCGTGATATAGCGGTGTGACAAGGTCGCCGCGGCCACAAGTGCGCTATCGGAAATCCGCACACCGTGGTGCAATTCGTACTTTTCCTTGATGCCGCGCAAGATCGACACAGTGTCTTCAACCGTTGGTTCTTCAACGATGATTGGCTGAAAACGGCGGGCCAAAGCCGCGTCTTTTTCAACATACTTGCGGTATTCATCAAGGGTCGTGGCACCGATGCAATGCAGCTCACCGCGCGCAAGGGCAGGTTTGATCAGGTTAGCGGCATCCATTGCGCCGTCGGCCTTACCAGCACCCACAAGCGTGTGCATTTCGTCGATGAAAAGAATGACTTCGCCGGCAGCCGTCTCAATCTCTTTCAAGACAGACTTAAGGCGTTCTTCAAATTCACCGCGATATTTCGCGCCAGCAATCAACGCACCCATATCGAGTGACATCAGACGTTTATTACGCAGGCTTTCAGGGACGTCACCATTCACGATCCGTAAGGCCAAGCCTTCGGCAATCGCCGTTTTACCAACGCCGGGTTCACCAATCAAGACAGGGTTATTCTTTGTGCGGCGCGACAAAACCTGCATGGAGCGGCGAATTTCTTCGTCACGGCCAATGATCGGGTCAATTTTCCCTTCGCGAGCAGCCTCGGTCAGGTCGCGGGCATATTTATTGAGCGAATCAAAACTATCCTCGGCAGAGGCGCTATCAGCAGTGCGGCCCTTACGGATATCATTGATCGTGGCGTTCAGCGCCTTGGCATCAACGCCACCTTTGTCCAGCGCATCCTTTGCTTTAGACTTGATCATCACAAGCGCCATCAACAGCCGTTCCACCGTGACAAAGCTATCGCCAGCCTTGTCAGCTAGTTTCTCAGCCTCAGCCAAGATCTTACCAGTGGCCGAATCCATGTAAACTTGACCGGAATCGCCGCTCACTTGGGTGATCTTAGAAACGGCAATATCAACGGCTTGACGCACAGTCGGGGCATCCGCACCCGACTTTGTAATCAGATTGCCAGCCAGACCTTCGGCGTCGTCCATCAATGCCTTTAGCATGTGTTCGGGTGTCAGCCGTTGGTGGCTTTCACGCATCGCAATGGTCTGTGCAGCCTGAACAAAGCCGCGCGACCGTTCTGTGAACTTATCAAGGTTCATTGGTCTTCTCCTTCAAAAAGCGCCCGGACGTTAGGATGCCCACATCTGCGGCACACCCTTGCTTGGGCCTCACTATTAAGATGGGGGGCATTCCGCGTCCTTACAAGATTTTCGGATCAGTATTTGGCGAAAATACCTCCACGAGGGGTTTGCTGCGCCTCAACACAAATGTTGACCATGAACGGCAATTGGTTCAATCGCAGACAAACCAGTGAGAAGGATACCCATATGACCCTGCCCGCCGATGACCGCTTAATTGTTGCGATGGATGTGCCCAATGTTGTTGCAGGCCTCGCGCTTGCAGATCGGCTAGGGGACAGCGTTAATTTCTACAAGATCGGGCTGGGTATGCTGACCGGCGGCGGGCTTGCCCTTGCGAATGAGTTAAAGCACGACCGTGGCAAGCGTATCTTTCTCGACATGAAGTTCTTCGACATCGGCGCAACGGTCGAAGCTGCGGTCCGTGGTATCGCCCAATTTGATCTCGATTTTTTGACAGTGCACGGCGACCCATACGTTGTGAAAGCAGCCAAAGAAGGGGCTGCAGGGTCAAATATGAAGATTTTGGCCGTCACAATCCTGACGTCGCTTGACCGGAACGACCTTGATAGCGCGTGCATCAAAGACGGTGAAATCCCCGACTTGGTACAAGAACGTGCGGGACTGGCACTGGAGGCAGGCGCAGACGGCGTGATCGCATCCCCGCAAGAAGCCGCACTGATCCGGGCATTGCCACAAGCGAGCGGGAAACTTATCGTAACACCCGGTGTGCGCCCTGTCGGAGCCGATTTTGGTGATCAGAAGCGCGTCACAACGCCAGCCCAAGCCATCGCAAACGGAGCAGACCATGTGGTTATCGGGCGTCCAATTTGGCGCGCAGCAAACCCATTGCAAGCAGCCCAAAGCATTTTGGCTGAAATGGCATCGCCACTGGTACGGTCAGCAGATCACTAAAGCCTCAACCTTGCCCGACATTGCGTGTCGGGCAAGCGTTTCAGTTGTCGTTGATGTCACGATCAAACAAGGTCACCTGACCAGTCTTAAGACCAAACACCCAGCGCAAACCAATATAAGAAAGCAGCGACAGCACGGCAAAAATCACCAAAGTGATTGGCAATGATAGCCCTGCCACACCGATCAGCAACAGCGCACCCATCACGAGGGCACCCATTGCGAAGCCCAGAAAAATCCAACCGGGGATGATCACTTCGGCTGTCGCCAGCAGTAACGCCGCTGACATCCAGACCCACCATTGGTCATGCAACATCTTACTTACCTTTCAGCATGCTAAAGGCGTTCCCAAAAGCCTCAATCGCATTGGCGGGCAGAATAATCGTTTGTTTACCGGCGCCATTACCCAGTGCGTTCAATGCTTCAACCTGTTTGAGCGCAACCTGATACTGCGCAGCCTCAAGTCCGTTCTCAGCAATTGCGACGGCAACGACTTGTGTCGCATAAGCCTCTGCATCAGCGCTCAGACGACGCGCCTTTGCGGCCTGATCAGCGGCATAAAGATCGGCGTCCGCCCGCAATTCAACAGCACGTTTTAGACCTTCTGCCTCTGTCACCTGCGCGCGGCGCGCACGTTCCGCGTTCAACTGCTGCGCCATCGCCGCACGTGTCGCTGCATCAAGGTTCACGTCCAGGATTTCAGCGCGTGTCACCTCAATCCCCCAGTCATCGACTTGCTGCGCCACCTGATCGCGCACCGCATCAATTAACGCTGAGCGGTTGGCTTGCAGCTGATCCAGCTCCATCCGGCCAATTTCAGACCGGACAATACCTTGAACAGTTGTCGAGATCGCAGCATCCACATCACGAATCCGGTAAACTGTCTTTTCCGGCTCAATAATACGATAAAACACCGATGTTTCGACCTGCACCAGCACGTTATCTGACGTAATCGCATCCTGCCCCATTGAAGGCAGTTGGCGCTCAAGAACGCTGACCTTATGGCGCACACGATCCAAAAACGGGACGATAAAGTTAATGCCAGGTCCAAGCACAGAGCGTAGACGACCCAGCCGTTCAATGACAAACTTTTCAGACTGCGGAACGATCCGAACACCTGCAATAATACAAACGACAATAAAGACAGCGAGCAACAAAAATACAATATTTTCGTTCAGCAAATTGAAAATTAGGTCTTCGGCGGACATGTGATCACCCCTCTATGGTTGGTCCAGATATATGCATGCATCAGCGGGTTTTCAATTCTTCACGGACGGTTGCCCCGATTTGTGTCTTCTGAAACGCATCCGCAACGGTGCAGGCAATAATATCAGCCGTGGCCGGACTTAGCGTCCAGCCAAGGTGGCCATGACCTGTGTTGTAAAACACGCGCTCTGACCGCCCACGCCCAACGCGCGGCATCATATTCGGCATCATCGGACGCAGACCTGCCCAAGGCACAACGCTTTCGGTGCTCACGTCTGGGAAATGGGCTTCAACCCAGTCGGTCAATGGCTTCACGCGGTCCGCACGGATATCTCGGTTTTCGCCATTGAACTCTGCTGTGCCTGCGACGCGGAACCGGGTTGCGCCCAGTCGCGATGTCACGATCTTTGCCTTATCGTCCAGCAAAGACACATAGGGGGCACCGGCCTGTGATGTCGCATCCGGCAGGTTCACAGTGATTGAATAGCCTTTCACAGGATAAACATTCACACGATCCCCAAGCGATTTAGCGATGCCGCGCGACCCGACGCCCGCACTCACGACAACGCCGTCGAACTTGGCCTCATCTTTGGCACGAATCGTCACGCCATCTGCATCCGCCCGCACGCTTGCCACCGTATGACCCAAAGCGAACGTCACGCCCTCACGCTTCAGCCAATCGGCCAAACCGACAGTAAATTTATGAATATCGCCAGTACTGTCGCTATCAGTCCAAAACCCACCAAGGATATCACCACGCAGCGTCGGCTCTTTCGCCAGAACCTCTGCTGGGGATAATTCTTGACGTGTTAAACCGCCCTGCTCAAGCAAGACATTTACGCGACGCGCATGATCAAGGTCTTTTTGGGTCTTATAAAAGTGCAAAATGCCGGCGGGTGTAAAGTCAAAGTCTACGCCAGTGTGATCAGCCATCTCGGCCAATCCAGCACGGGCAGCAACGGCAAGCTTTGTTGACGCAATTGTATTGGCCTTATAGCGCGGAATACTCCCAAGAAACTCTGCCATCCACGAAATCTTGTGCCAATGTGGGCGTGGGTTCACGGACAGGGGCGCATCAGCGTCCAGCATCCATTTGATACCCTTAATGACCGTGGACCACTGGTTCCATACTTCTGCGTTTGATGCGCTTAACTGGCCGCCATTGGCAAAGCTGGTTTCCATCGCTGCATACCGCTGACGATCATAGACCGTAACGTCAAAGCCGCGTTTATGAAGGCTATAAGCTGTAGTGACACCAGTAATCCCGGCACCAAGGACTGCGATATGAGGCATGGTAATTTCTCCACCATTGGACGCGTGTACGCCACTGCCCCCACCGTCTTTGAACCTGAGAGATTCGCCCGTACATTGGACTTGCTCCTTCGGTGAACCATCTAAGGTCTCTCTTCGGCGTGTTAAGCCCTGCACCGGTCCATTTGCCTGAGAGTGACCGGGGCGGTTGCTCCTTCGGCGCCTGACTAAACCGGCTCTCCCGGTGCGGACGTCTTGCGCGTTTCCTATCGGAAACATGCACGTCAATCAAATGAAATCCGAACGTAGACACGCAAAATTCACAGATATCTACGCAGTGCCCCAGCCACCCCCACCAGGTGACTTGAGGATAAACCTGGCACCAGCAGGAAGATCAATTTCAGCGTTCCCTTTTAATGCAATGACAGTTCCATCAGGCATCTGTGCACTGTTTTCTCCGGGCAACGCGGGATCTCCGCCATTGGCACCAAACGGTGGCACTACGCGATGAGAACAAAGCGTCGTGACAGTTACCGGCACAAGAAACGTCAATTCGCGCCATGATCCATGACCACCACGGTATTGCCCGGCCCCACCAGACCCGTGCCTGATCCCGAACGTGTCCAGCCTGACGGGGAATCGCTTCTCAAGAATCTCGGGGTCAGTCATGAGCGTGTTCGTCATATGGGTCTGCACAGCATCACAGCCATCGAACCCTGGCCCAGCGCCTGTACCACCAGCAATCGTCTCATAATTCTGAAAGTCGTCGTTGCCCCAGATGAAGTTATTCATCGTCGCTTGCGAACAGGCCATCGTGCCAAGCGCGCCATACAGCGCGTTACATGCTGCCTGCGACACCTCCGTATTGCCAGCAATCACCGCCGCCGGATAAGCTGGGTTCAACATTGATCCTGCTGGCGCTATGATTGTGATTGGCGCAAGGCAGCCTTCGTTGAGAGGAATATCACTGCCAACAAGGGTTCGGAACACGTACAGAACCACTGCCCGACAAACCGCAAACGGTGCATTGTAGTTTCCAGTATGCTGATCGCTGGTGCCCGTGAAATCTACCGTTGCCTCACGATTTTCGCGATCCACTGTGACGTTAACCTTGATGGTCTGGCCCTCATCCATCGGATAGCTAAACGAGCCACCTTCAAGCGTATCAATCACCCGCCGCACACTTTCGGCGGCGTTATCTTGGACGTGGCCCATATAGGCCGTGACAACTTCAGCGCCGTAAGTATCGCATACCTTCAACAGCGCCTGACGCCCGGTTTCATTCGCGGCAACTTGGGCCTTCAGATCAGCCATATTCTGCGGGATATTGCGGCAAGGGTATTTGCCAGAGGCCAGAACCGCCTCAGCCTCATCAGCCAACAAACGCCCAGCGCGAACAAGCTGCACGTTGTCGATCAGTACACCTTCCTCAACAATATGCGTGCTATCAGGCGGACCCGACCCCGGTGTGCGGCCCCCAATATCAGCGTGATGACCGCGCGAGCCAAGCCAGAATGCGGGCGAACCTTCAACAAACACAGGCGTCACAACGGTTACGTCAGGCAAATGGGTGCCACCATTGTAGGGGGAGTTCAGCATATAGGCATCCCCCTCAACCACATCAGGGTTCAGGCGCATCACGGTTTTGATGCTGTCAGACATTGACCCAAGATGAACCGGGACATGCGGGGCGTTTGCAACCAGATCACCTGCCGCATCAAAGATAGCACAAGAAAAGTCGAGCCGCTCCTTAATGTTCACCGACCAAGACGTATTGGCCAACGTTGCGCCCATTTGATCCGCAACCGACATAAAAAGGTTAGACATCACCTCAAGTATAATGGGATCAGCCTTTGTCCCAGCGGCGGGCGGCCGATGAATAGCACCTTCGCGAATAAGAATTAGATTGCCAGCATCATCAATCGCGCCAGACCAACCGGGTTCGATAATATTGGTCCCAGTCGGTTCCAAAATGATCGCAGGACCTTGAACAGTTGCGCCCACGCCAAGTTTTGTACGATCGTAAATCGGCACATCTTGGGGGGCTTCAAAGGCCACATGGGTTTGTGCAATGGGCACGGCGATTGCATCCCCTGTAATCGTAATTGCTGGCGGGGTTGTGGTGCCACCAATCGCCTCAGCGCTTAGCATATCAAATACGATAGCCCGTTCAGGCGAGGTGAAACCAAAGCGTTGCAGGTGCGTGGCTTCGAAATCAGACTGCATCTGATCTGGCGATCCAAACGGTACTTCTAAAGGTTGATGTGAACCGTCGTAGCGCAGATGCGCGCGCGCCTCCGTTCGGATGTCAGTGATACCTTGGTTCCGGACTTCAGTATTCGCTTCTTCCTGTAGTTCTTGGAGGGCAGTCTGAGCAGCAATGATGTCGCGCAACGGCGCATCAAGCTGCACCTCGCGCAGCGCCCTGATTTCGGCAAGGCCCATACCAAAGGCCGACAGCACACCCGCATAGGGATGAACAAACACCTTGGTCATGCCCAAGGCATCAGCAACCAGACAGGCATGCTGACCGCCAGCACCACCAAAACATTGTAGCGTGTAACCGGTGACGTCATGGCCCCGCTGGACCGAGATCTTCTTGATCGCATTCGCCATGTTATCAACGGCAATGCGCAGGAACCCACGCGCGAGATCTTGGGCTGTTCCCGGGCTTTCCCCAGTCTCTTGCCTTACTGTCTCAATGAGCGTCTCAAATCTTGCAGCAACAGCGTTTTGATCAAGGGGTTGATCAGCGCCTAGCCCAAAGACCGCTGGAAAATGATCAGGGCTCAACTTACCCAACATAACATTGCAGTCGGTCACGGTCAGCGGACCACCACGGCGATAACAAGCGGGACCTGGATCAGCACCAGCGCTTTCGGGCCCAACCTGAAAGCGGCCCTCACGGAAAGTACAAATTGACCCACCACCAGCAGCTACCGTATGAATATCCATCATCGGGGCGCGCATCCGAACGCCCGCCACTTCAGTCTCAAAACTGCGTTCAAAGCGGCCCGCGTAATGACTGACGTCTGTGGACGTCCCACCCATATCAAAGCCAATCAAACGATCATGGCCAGCCATTTCAGCCGTTTTGACCATTCCGACAATACCTCCGGCAGGTCCCGATAGAATCGCGTCTTTGCCTTGGAATAATTGCGCATCAGTCAAACCACCTGACGATTGCATAAACAACAACCGCTCACAGACGCGACCAACATCAAGCGCATCAGCAACTTGATCCACGTAGCGACGCAAAATCGGCGACAAATATGCATCGACAACCGTTGTGTCACCGCGGGACACCAGCTTTGCCAACCGCGATGTCGCGTGGCTTGTCGAAACCTGAGTAAAACCAATCTCGTGCGCGATGTCCGCAACCGCATCTTCGTGAACCGGATTGAGGTAGGCATGCAAAAACGCAATCGCCACAGCCCGCAGACCAGTGTCATATGCCGCTTGCAAAGCCACACGGGTTTCCAAAAGATCGATCGCCGTTACAACAGCACCGTCCGCATCCAAACGTTCCGAAATTTCAGACACCGTTTTATAAAGCAATGCAGGGCGTTTGATTTCCAAGTCAAACAGGTTGGGCCGGTTCTGATAGCCAATCTGGAGCAGATCGCCGAACCCCTTGGTGATCAGCAGCAACACGTCCTCACCTTTACGTTCGAGCAATGCGTTCGTGGCAACAGTTGTGCCCATCTTCACGGCCTTGATCGAACCCGCAGGCGGGGTGTCTGTTCCCATGATATCTTTGATGCCATGAACTGCCGCATCCACATACCGTTCTGGGTTCTCAGACAGCAACTTGTGCGTGACAATATCGCCATTTGGCGTCTTAGCCACAACGTCTGTAAACGTGCCACCACGGTCGATCCAGAATTCCCATTGTTTAGCTGTCATAACGGCCCCTGATGCATGCATGATTATTGTAGGCGGCTGCCCGATCCAAGGAAAGCGAAGATCAAAGGCAGAAACGGTTTGACACGCCCGGATGCATTGCGTAATCGGTGCCACGTTGGCGCGGTAGCTCAGTTGGTTAGAGCGATCGACTCATAATCGATAGGTCGGGAGTTCAAGTCTCCCTCACGCCACCACCTACACCCCTTGTTTGTATAGCCATCCCTGTAAACAAGGGTGAATGTCACTATTTGGTTGATCAGAAATAGGAAGACCATAGGCAACGCTACGACCAAGACGTTGATGCTTTTGCC
>JAPKCP010000061.1 GCA_028822885.1 Yoonia sp.
TCTGGATATTTGGCTTCCAGATCAGCTTCGTACTGTCACTTTCCCCCAACTCAGCTTCAAGCGCTGTGGAAACTTCGTGCAAATCAGTGTCGCCAGTGTAGATGACATGACCATCTTCGTCGCTTTCAACGTCTTCGGCGCCCGCCTCAAGTGCGGCCATCATCACGGTGTCCGCATCACCAACTGACGCTGGGAATGAAACAGCACCTTTGCGGTCAAACATGAACCCAACAGACCCTGTTTCACCCAAATTACCCCCGTTCTTCGTGAACGTTGATCGTACCGTGGACGCTGTCCGGTTGCGGTTATCAGTCATCGCCTCGACAATCACGGCTACACCGTTCGGGCCATAACCTTCATACCGGATTTCGTCGTAGTTTTCACCCTCACCACCAACGGCTTTGTTGATCGCACGATCAATCACGTCCTTGGGCACAGAAACGGATTTTGCTTCCTTCACGGCCATGCGCAGCCGCGGATTTTTGTCGGGATCAGGGTCGCCCATTTTCGCGGCAACAGTGATTTCTTTGCTCATCTTAGAAAACACCTTGGCCCGGAGTTTATCCTGACGCCCCTTACGGTGCTGAATATTTGCCCATTTTGAGTGGCCCGCCATGGGATATCCCCTTTGTCTTAGGTGTCAGATGCATACAATAAATTTGTGCCTCTATAGGGCAACGTTCGGGTCTGTTGCAATGTCGTTTGGGGGCACAGTCCCCGTGCGCCGAAGTCCCTTAGGGTCAAAAGTCGCTTAAAGAGGCCAGATGAACGGAATAACGAACGAAACAATCGGTGCAAGGGATAGGTTCAGAGGAACGCCAAACTTCAGAAAATCCGTAAATTTATAGCCACCGGGGCCATAAACGAGCGTATTTGTCTGATAGCCAATGGGGGTCGCAAAACTGGCCGAAGCGGCAACCATAACAGCAACAACCAAGGGCCGTGCGTCGACACCCAAAGCCGAGGCAAGCCCAATGGCGATGGGCGTCATAACGACAGCCACGGCGTTATTGCTAACTAGTTCGGTCAGGATGCTTGAAAAAAGGTACACCGCCAACACAACAAAAAAGGGCGGAAGCGTCAGCATCACAGGCGAGAGTGCATCCGCCACGAGGGCCACCGCCCCAGATGATTGCAGCGCCGCACCGACGCCAAGCATCGCAAAAATGAGCGCTAACAGGCGACCATCGACATATGAAAATGCCTCTTCCGCGTCGATACATCCGGTCATTAAAACAACCGTGACCCCGATCATTGCCAGCATCAGAATTGGGGCAACATTTAACGCTGCAAGCACGACCACAGCCAACAAGACCGCTATCGCGACCCAAGATTTCTCGCGACGGTAGGCCCGCGCGGATGGTTTTGACACGTCACCAAGGTTCATGTCATCGGACAAGCGTTGGATATCCTCAGGCGTCCCTTCAAGCAAAAGCGTATCGCCAACTTTTACCACAATATCATCAATTTGACGGTCGATGTTCGCATCCTGTCTGTGAACCGCGAGCGTATAAACAGCATACCTGCGACGCAAACGCAGCGAAGCAAGCGAGCGCCCGACCATGCGGCAGTTTGGCGTGATCAAAACCTCGACAGTGGTCGTTTCCACAGCTGAAACCTGATCAACGCGGCGTAATTCTTTTGTGGCCTGCAGGGACAAGAGTTCCGTCATCGCCGTTCGCAAGATCACGCGATCACCAACTTGCAGTTCAACGGCACCCATATTTCGCCGCAACGACGCATCACCGCGCACAATATCAATCAGGCGCACGCCGTCGCGCTGAAACAGCTTCACATCAGTGGCTTGCCGCCCAATTAAGTTACTTTCGGGAGGGATCACCGCCTCTGAAAAGAAGCGCATTTTGGACCGATCTGACAGCATCTGACCCATCGATGATCTGTCCGGTAGCAGCCTCGGCCCTGCAATGTAGAGATAAAGAAACGTCCAAAGTACGACGACAATGCCAATCGGTGTGATCTCAAGGATCGAGAACGGCTCAAGACCCGACGCCCGTGCGACACCATCGACAAGCAAGTTTGTCGACGTCCCAATAAGCGTCAATGTCCCACCAACAATTGCTGCATAGCTCAGCGGGATCAACAGCTTAGATGCTGATGTACCAAGGGTACGCGCCAGTTGGATGAACACAGGGATCATGACAACAACCAGTGGCGTATTGTTCATGATCGCGCTGGCAAATGCCACAAACACAAGGGAGCCGCCAATCGCCCGTGCGGGATTGATCTTTGCTTGTCTTTCCACAATTTCGGTAAACGCATTCAACGCACCTGTCCGAACCAGCGCACCGACAATGATAAACATGGCTGCAATCGTCCACGGTGCGGGATTGGCGAGCGCAATGACCGCATCATCATAAGACAGCACGCCCGTGACCAATAAGACCGAGACGCCGATCATCGCGACGACCTCTGTCGGGTACACCTCACGCAAGAACATGCCAAACATGCCAACGACAACTGCGAGTGTCAGCAAGGCTGCTTGAAGATCAGATAATGTTAGTAGATCGGTCATCACCTTGCCTTTTATCCGCTACGCAGTGTTGCGCTTTGCGGACAGGCTTGCAAGCTGATCAGACAGGACCCGCTTGGGCAAGTCGCCCGCCTTGACGTACCATTTCGACACGCGTGGCTTTTCCAGTGAGATCATCTGTCTCAACGTATAGACCGCTCAGCGTGGCTACGTCGGCAGCAGGCGTAAACCGGGCTTTGGGCATACCAGTGATAAACCGACGCAGCGGTTCTTCTTTGTCCATACCGATCACAGAGTTGTAGTCACCACACATGCCAGCATCGGACAAATAGGCTGTCCCGCGCGGCAAAATCATCGCGTCTGCGGTGGGCACATGGGTGTGCGTCCCAACCACAATGCTGGCACGTCCATCACAAAAATGCCCAGTGGCCATTTTCTCAGACGTTGCTTCACAATGGATATCGACAAGGCTGGCCTGCACTTGGCCGCCGATGGGATATTGGCGCAGCGTCGCGTCGAGGGCGGAAAACGGGTCATCAAATGGACGCTTCATAAAGACCTGACCAAGCACCTGCGCGACTAAAACCTTACGACCACGCGTTGCTTCAAACACGCGCGCACCGACGCCAGGCGCTTTCTTTGAGAAATTGAGCGGCCGCAGAATGCGCGGCTCTTTATCAATATAAGTGAGCATGTCTTTTTGATCAAAGGCGTGATCGCCAAGCGTCACAACATCTGCACCAGCCGCAAAGATCAGCTGTGCATGCGGGCCAGATAGCCCCATGCCAGAGGTCGCATTTTCACCGTTGACCACGACAAAATCGAGCGCCCACTCTTTGCGTAAACGCGGCAGGTGGTCTGTGATAGCCGTTCGGCCTGCGCGCCCCATGACGTCGCCAAGAAAGAGGATTTTCATCGCTCCCCTTTATGGGCTTGTCATCGAATTTTCTAGAAAATTCGTACGATTTTTCGCGAAAAATCGGCGTCTAGCAAGATGGTTGGATTACACCATGTTCTGTAACGATTAAATCGAGCGGCTGATCGGTGGATTCAAGCGGTAAGTCTGCTGATTCCTGATCCGCGTAGGCAAACCCAATGGCCAAAGTCGGTTGCACCGCCCGCAACTGTTCCAGCGTTCGGTCATAGAATCCCCCACCATAGCCCAAACGCCCACCATTGCGATCAAACGCGACCAGCGGGACGATCACAATCTCGGGCGTAATCCAATTGCCTGTTTCAGGTATCGCCGCTCCAAACGCGCCCGCGATCATCTCGCAATCCGGCGTCCATTGCCTGAACTTTAAGGGCTGCCCAGCGCCAAGAATAACAGGGACCCCGACCACCCCGTGCGCTGCCGCTTCTTCCATCGCACCCGTCGGGTCAATTTCAGTCCGCATGGCCATGTAGCTTGCCACCGGAACACCCCGATATCCTGCAAGCACTTCCGACAAATAGCCAGCCGTACCCTGCCCCAACGCATGTGCGGTTTTGCGCCGTGCAAACGCGGCTTTGCGGGCGTCATCTTTCCTTGCGGCCAAATCCATCAAAGCAACCAAACTGCGGCGAGGCCCAAGAATGCAAAGAAACCAACCACGTCCGTCACAGTCGTCACAAAAGCGCCAGAGGCTAGTGCGGGATCGACCCCTACTTTTTCAAGCACCACTGGCACCATCGTCCCCGCAAGACCCGCGACGACCATGTTTATGATCATCGCAACAGCAATCACCACACCAAGCACTGGTTCACTGAACCAAACTGCCCCAATGACGCCCATCACAACCGCAAAAATCGCACCATTGATTAGACCAACAAGGGCTTCACGACGAATGACCCGCCAAACGTTTGAACTTGTGAGATCGCGTGTCGCGATCGCGCGCACAGCAACGGTCAATGATTGCGTCCCCGCATTCCCCCCCATGGAGGCGACAATCGGCATCAAGACCGCCAAAGCAACTAATTCTTCAATCGTGCCTTCAAATAGTGAAATCACAAGCGACGCAAAGATCGCCGTGACCAGATTTACCGCGAGCCATGGGAACCGTTGCTTTGTCGTATCGATCACGCGATCCGACAGACTACCTTCACCGACACCAGCGAGGCGCATCAAGTCTTCCTCAGCTTCTTCTTCAATGAAGGCCATCGCATCATCAATGGTAATGACACCAACGATGCGGTCATCATCATCGACAACAGGTGCTGTAATCATGTGGTAGTGGTTAATTGCGTTTGCGACTTCTTCAACGTCCTGCTTGACGTTGAACGTCCGAAAGCTGTCTTCAATAATATCTTTGAGCGGCACATTCCGGCGTGTTGCCAGAATACGACCCAATGTCACATATCCCACTGCCTTCATGCGCGGATCGACAAGGATCAAATGGTAAAACTGATCAGGCAACGTGTTGTCATCGGACCGTAGGAAATCAATCGCTTCGCCAACATTCCAGTGTTCAGGTGCGCGCACCAGTTCAACCTGCATGTGACGGCCAGCGGATTCTTCTGGGTAAGCCAGCGCTTTTTCAACAGCGACACGGTCGGGAGCCTCAAGCGCCCCCAATACGGCTTGTTGCTGCTCTGACCCAAGGTCCTCGACCAGATCAACAACGTCATCGCTATCAAGATCACGCACCGCATCTGCCAACTCGGATGGGGCGAGGCTATTAATAACCTCTTCGCGTAGATTTTCATCAAGCTCAGAGAGGATTTCGCCGTTCAACCCACCTTGCCAAAGAGTCAAAAGCTCTTTGCGACGGCGGCTGTCGATTACCTCAATCAGGTGGGCGATGTCAGCGGGATGCACAGGGTCGAGCATGACGCTAAGTGCCGTCGAATCGCCGTTATCGACGGCCTCAAGCACCTCATCGACGAAGAGATCACTGATACCGAACGCTTCATCTTCGGCATCTGGCGTCGTTAGCTCGTTCTCGATCATAGCTGCCCCCTGAACCTTGCCTGCAACATAGTATAACACCAACTGTTCACAATGGGTTTCACCGATTTACGCCCACCGATTTCAAACGTAGACATGGGAAATGGATAAATATCTGCTTCTTGGCCAAACTCTACATTTTAGCGGCAACCCGCTTGTTGCCGCTTGGGCGGACGTCACTCACCATAATAGCGCCGGGGGCGTCTTAATTGCCGGTGATCGCATTGTGGCAGTGGGTGATGGCCTGACGCTGAAAGCGACGCACCCGGATGCCACGATTGTGGACTATGCGGATGCATTGATCCACGCGGGTTTTGTTGACGCCCACATGCATTATCCCCAAACGCGGATCATCGCGAGTTGGGGAAAGCAGCTGATTGATTGGCTCAATACCTACACCTTTCCGGAAGAATCCAAGTTCGGCGACCGTGCCTATGCAGATGCAGTCGCGGCTGACACGCTCGATTTCGCATTGGCTAATGGCACCACAACGCTGACCAGTTTTTGCACCATTCATCCAGAAAGTGTTGATGCCTTCTTTCATGCGGCCGCCCAGCGCAACATGGCCGTGGTTGCAGGCAAGACCTGTATGGACCGCAATGCGCCCGACACGTTGGTCGACACGGCCCAATCTGCGTATGATGACAGCAAAGCATTGCTTAGCAAATGGCATGGGACAGGCCGCGCAACCTACGCGATTACGCCACGATTTTCGCCAACGTCGACACCCGACCAACTCAGCGCATTGGGTGCACTTTGGGCCGAAAACCCAGATTGCCTGATGCAAACCCATCTGAGCGAACAACATCCCGAAATTGCTTGGGTCAAAGACTTGTTCCCTACCGCCCGCGACTATCTTGATACCTATGAAACACACGGCCTGCTTGGTGCAAAAGGAATTTACGGTCATTCAATTCATCTGGAGCCTCGCGAAATTTCGCGACTGGGCGAGGTTGGGTCTGCGATCGCGCATTGCCCAACATCCAACACATTTATTGGGTCAGGGTTATGCGATGTTCTTGGCCTTGCACGCGCTGGTGTGGCGATGGGTCTTGCCACCGATACAGGCGGCGGATCGTCATTTTCCATGCTACGGACGATGGCCGCGGCCTATGAGGTCGGGCAGTTGCGCGGGGATGTTTTGCACGCAGCACAACTGATGTGGCTGGCGACCGAAGGATCAGCTGCGACACTTCATCAGCAAGGTCAAATTGGACACCTCGGTGCGGGTGCGATGGCCGATATAACAGTATTAGACCTCGCGGCCACACCCGTCATTACGCAGCGCAGCCGCACGGCAGAAACATTCTGGGACCAATTATTCCCAACAATTATGATGGGTGATGATCGATCCATCAAAGATGTGTGGGTGGCGGGTCAGCGCGTCGTCTAGCAGGGCAAGGCGAAGACAAGCGTCCAAGTATCGCCGACACGCCCAATACCATAGCTGGCGTAATCGCTATTGAGCAGATTGCGTCGATGACCGGGCGAAGCCATCCAAGCAGCGACCACTTCTTCGACTGAATTTTGGCCTTGCGCGATGTTTTCGCCTATCCCGCAGTTCGTGATACCAGCGTTGCGTACGCGGGCTTGGGCACGTTGGCCGCTACGATCAACATGTGACAAATACCCGTTTGCTGCCATATCCTGACTATGCTCCAAAGCGATCCTATCCAGACTTGAATTTGACCGAAGTGCCTGCAGCCCTTGGCTTGCCCGCAATGCGGTAAATTGCTGATCAAAGGAACGAATTGCCGGGGCTGTCGTTGGCAAAGGAGATTCCTGTGGAGAGGTTTGACCAGATGATATCGTTACAGGAATCGGGATAGGGACACATCCCATCAACGTGGCAACAACTGGAAGCAAATAAAATGTCTTCATAGAAAAGGCTCCATATTTAGAAATCAACGAGTGCTTTCGAAAGCTTATTTTGTCGCACTATAGCCTGATTAAGATCAAATGAAAGCAATCTCGAATCAGCCACGATTTGCCGGCCTTCGACGAAAAGGTCGCGAACTTTCGCCGGTCCCGCCAACACAAGTGCCGCTGGATCCCAGCTGCCAGCACTTTCAATCCCGCTGACGTCCCAGATCGCGATGTCAGCCCGTTTGCCAACTCCGATTTGCCCGCAATCATCGCGCCCAAGTACCTGCGCCCCACCGCGTGTCGCGATCTCCAGCGCCTCACGGGCGCTCATCGCGTCGGCACCATTGACAACCCGTTGCAAAAGCATCGTTTGGCGAGCCTCAGACATCAGATTGCTACCGTCATTGCTTGCTGATCCATCAACCCCAAGCCCAACGGGCACCCCCACGTCACGCATCGCCCGCACAGGCGCGATACCTGACCCAAGACGACAGTTCGAACAGGGACAGTGCGCGACGCCGGTTTTGCTGCGTGCGAACAGGTCAATCTCAGCGCTATCAAGTTTCACACAATGCGCATGCCAAACATCATCACCGGTCCAGCCCAAATCTTCTGCATACTGCCCAGGTCGACAGCCAAATTGGGACAGCGAATAAGCGACATCCTCATCATTCTCAGCAAGATGTGTATGCATCATAACACCCTTATCCCGCGCAAGAATCGCCGCATCACGCATCAGTTCACGACTTACCGAAAACGGCGAACATGGGGCGATACCGACACGCACCATCGCGCCGGGGTTTGGATCATGAAAGGCATCAATTACCCGAATGCTATCATTTAAAATGGCAGCCTCATCCTCAACCAAACTGTCGGGGGGCAAGCCGCCAGCACTTTCCCCGATGCTCATCGCCCCACGGGTCGGGTGAAAGCGCATTCCAACCTCTTGTGCCGCTGCGATAGTATCATCCAAGCGGGCGCCATTCGGGTAAAGATACAAATGATCCGAGGTCATCGTACATCCAGAAAGTGCCAATTCGGCTAAGCCTATTTGAGCAGAGACAAACATCTCTTCTGGTCCAAACCGAGACCAAATCGGGTACAGCGTTTTAAGCCAGCCGAAAAGTAATGCGTCTTGCCCACCCGGCACGGCACGGGTCAGCGTTTGAAACAGATGGTGATGTGTATTCACGAGGCCCGGTGTAACCACGCAGCCTTTTGCCCAGACGATATTCGCTCCATCCGCAACAAGATTTTGACCCACGGCCTTAATGACGCCACCCGAAATTAGGATGTCAGCATCTGCAAGCTCTGACCGCGCATCATCCATTGTTAGGACGATCTGCGCGGCGCGGATCAATGTATCAGCCATCAATGCTATCCTGCAAAATCGATAGGGCAAGCGCGTGAATTTCTGGGTTGGCCGCAGCAAGAACCCGGCCACCATGATGTGCTGCACCACCTTGCCAGTTTGAAACAACACCACCAGCTGCCGTTATCACCGCAATCGGCGCGTGAATGTCGTAGGGTTGCAAGCCCGCCTCAATCACCAAATCCACCTGCCCCGCTGCAAGCAGCGCGTATCCATAGCAATCCATGCCGTAACGGGTCAGTTCGACCTGTGATGCAACGGCGCGAAACGCTTTTCCCTCAGCCAGAGTCCCGACCTCAGGGAAAGTTGTCAGCAAACGCGCCTTGCCAATCGCCCGTGATTCCCGCGTGGACAACTGTTTTTCACCCAATGGGCCAGTCATGAACGCATGACCGAACCCACCAACAAAGCGCTCACTAATATAGGGCTGATCAATCAACCCAAGCAAAGGGCCAGTTTCATCTGCAACAGAGACCAAAATGCCCCATGTTGGGGTTCCACTAACATAACCACGGGTTCCATCAATCGGGTCAAGAACCCAAGTCAGACCGGACGTGCCCGAAGTAATACCAAATTCTTCACCAATGATCCCATCGTCAGGGCGTTCGCGCGCTAAAATCGCGCGCATCACCTTTTCCGCAGCTTTGTCAGCGACAGTTACAGGATCATATCCACCAGCATCCTTATTTTGAGTGGAAATATCTGGTTGACGAAAGAACTTGAGCGTCTCGGGGCGCGCTGCATCTGCAAGCAAATTAGCAACGCGCAACAGGTTATCCTGCATCTTAAGGTCGGTTGGCTGCACGATATATTCTCCTGATGCGATCCCACTAGCGGTAGCCTGCAAGAGCACATCAGGTCAATAATCGTTTAAGTCGGCTAAGCGGCTTCGCTCAAAACACGCGCGAGATCGAACAGACGGCGGCGCTGATTCTCTGGGATCGCATAATAAGACCGCAGCAATTCAAGCGCTTCTTTATCAGTAAGGATGTCGGATGGCATATCAGATGAACCGCGCTCAACTTGGCTTGCTACTTGCTCAATGCCTTCAAAGAAAAATGAGACTGGCACGCCCAAGACACTTGAGATGTCCCAAAGACGCGATGCGCTTACGCGGTTCATTCCGGTTTCATACTTTTGAATTTGTTGAAACTTAATTCCAACCTGTTCGGCCAACTGCTGTTGCGTTGTACCGTTCATCCACCGGCGGTGGCGAATTCGTTTCCCAACGTGAACATCTACTGGATGACTCATAACATTCCCCTTAACTAACACGTCCTAAGCGCGACGTCTGGCGCAGCACTAGGTTGCATTCCCTCGGCTTCCACATTCCGGGAAACCTCCTATGCACATGTAATCAACTGATAGCACAAAACACGCAACGGTTGCAGCCTCAGACCTAACCTTAAGGACAGGTTACGCCCAAGTCCGCCAGAAGTGAGACTGAACAAGATGTCAAATCGGGTACTTCAACTCCTTTGGTATTAGATATAGGTTAATGTTAGCTTTATATAAAACCCAATAGGTCTCCCTGATGCATGCATTTCGTGTCCTCGATTATGAGACTCCTGCAAAGTTGATTGACGTTGACGTAACGGCACCCGCGCAAGGCGAGGTCCTAATCGACATTCATGC
This sequence comes from Yoonia sp., assembly GCA_028822885.1. Lineage (GTDB taxonomy): Bacteria > Pseudomonadota > Alphaproteobacteria > Rhodobacterales > Rhodobacteraceae > Yoonia. The sequence goes on from JAPKCP010000061.1 coordinate 10,291, forward strand.
ATGCGGATTAAACTTCGCAGATTTACTGATGGCCAAGGGAAGCTATCAAGAAACACCGCCAACACCTTTCACACTCGGCATGGAGGTTTGCGGCACAGTGATCGCTCAGGGTGAGGGTGTTACAATACCACCCCTCGGAGCGCGCGTTGCTGTTTTTGGTGGCTCTGGCGGCCTTGCAGAACAGGGCGTTTTCCCGGCCGCGCTTTGCCGCGACGTTCCTGCGAGTATGCCGTCTGAGACAGCCGCAGGATTTATGGTTGCCTACGGAACCTCACATCTGGCGTTGACACGGCGGGCCCAATTGCAAGCAGGCGAAACATTGCTTGTTCTTGGTGCAGCGGGCGGTGTTGGGCTAACAGCAGTTGAGATCGGGAAAGCGCTTGGCGCAACTGTGATTGCAGTCGCACGCGGCGCTGACAAGCTGGCCATCGCGCAAGCTGCTGGCGCGGATCATCTTATCGATAGCGACACGCAAGACGTCAAAGCTTTGGTCAAGGGCCTTGGCGGCGCGGACGTGGTCTACGATCCAGTCGGTGGGGCGCTTTTCAAAGCCGCATTGGGTGCGTGTAATCGCGAAGCCCGCGTGATCACAATCGGATTTGCAAGCGGCGACGTGCCGCAAATTCCTGCGAACATCATTCTGGTCAAAAACATAACTGTCATCGGGTTCTATTGGGGCGGGTATCTCAGCTTCAACCCAGAGGCATTGATCGCGAGCATGTCAGACCTGTTCACGATGTATACGGACGGTCGGCTAAAACCGCATGTCAGTCACGTTCTTCCGCTCGAAAAGGCACAAGATGCGCTCGATCTGTTGCAGACGCGTAAATCCACGGGAAAAGTTGTGGTGACGTGTTAGGCTAAGTGCCTTCCCCAATGAATGTGTTTCGGCGAATCTGATTCTTGGTGGTTTCTGTGCATTCGGGAACGCATTCTTTGCTGTCAAAACAAGCATGTGACGGCTCAAGTATGAATTTGAACATAAGAAATTCCGACTGATTAACCCTTGTATTAACCAGGTTGCGACATTCCCGCCCAATTCGCTCAGAATAACGCCTTTCCGGTACCTTACCCTCTTGAAAATCGCGGGCTCTCTGCCGATATTGGTTCCAAGACGCCGTGTCTGGCGTTCGCAGTTCTATTTTGGAGGTATCCATGGCTGAATATCAAACAATTCAAACGGCGGGCGGTGTCCGCACGGCGGCAATTGATGAAGGGCTTCGCGCCCACATGAACAAAGTCTACAGCACTATGTCTGTAGGCACGTTGGTGACATTTGCCGCAGCTTGGGCCATCGCAGGCCTTGCGACAACGACTGATCCGTCCACAGCAGTCGCACAGCTTAGCGAAAACGTATATCTGACTGGACTTGGTAGCGCACTTTACCTGTCACCCCTTAAGTGGGTTGTCATGTTTGCACCGCTAGCATTTATCTTCTTCGGCTTTGGTGCCGCTCTAAAGCGTTTGCCAGCTTCTGGCGTGCAGACAGTATTTTATATGTTTGCCGCACTGATGGGGCTCTCACTTAGCTCGATCTTCATTGTCTTTACCGGCATGTCGATCGCACAAGTGTTTTTGATCACATCGATCTCATTCGCAGGTTTGTCCCTCTGGGGTTATACGACCAAGAAAGACATTTCCGCTTGGGGTAGTTTCCTCATCATGGGTGTCATTGGTCTGATCGTCGCGTCGATTGCAAACATGTGGTTCCAGTCTGGCGCTATGGGCTTTGCCATCTCGCTCCTTGGTGTGCTGATTTTTGCAGGCCTCACAGCCTACGACACGCAGAAGATCAAGACGGAATACCTCGCGCACGCAGCGCATGGCGACAAAGAATGGTTGGCGAAGTCGGCAATTATGGGTGCGTTGAACCTGTATCTCGACTTTATCAACATGTTCATGTTCCTGCTGCAACTGCTGGGCAACAGAGAGTAACACTCTCCACTGCCATCAACAAAAAATAAAACCTACCAGAGCGTTCGCTTTGGTGGGTTTTTTCACATCCATTTTCTAAAGTATTCGTGATTTCAGCACACTGGATTAGTCAGTCTTCGCGATACGCTCTCTGTCGCAAGAGAGACGCCACCAGACTCGGCCGCATGCAAACCTTCGAGAGCTTTGTGACAACCATCTTCGACGGCTTTCAAGTGCGAGTTCGTTACCGTTGGCTCATCCGCGACCGAGTTCACGGCAATGCCGCTTTCCTAGGCTTTTCCATATTCACAGCTTCACGGGCCTGCCACAGTTCTCGCTGCAAATTAGCACTTACTTGGCCAGCGCCGTTGATAATCGCCTTCTGTTCGGGTCTAAGCGTTTCCCGAGGCTCAAGGCTCATACAATGGCACTCAAGAGTAATCAGATTCTCAGTCAATGAATAGAATTACGCCACTTCAAAGTGACTAATCGCTTCGCATAATCGCAAGATATTTTCCGCACTGTCGACAACACCAGCTTTGATCGAAAAAATCTTCAAATCCCCGCTACTTTAACAGTACCATTTTCAACGGGCTGGGACAGAGGAAAACATACTTGACGAATAGTGCAGC
>JAPKCP010000348.1 GCA_028822885.1 Yoonia sp.
TCTCTTAACGTCAAGAATTTGCGATACCTACTAATTTTCTGATCTTTGCCAGACGTTCCATGCTCTCGCGAGACCAAGTATCTTCGAAATCATAAAACACCTCAACTCTTCGATCTTCCTTTGGAAGGAGGACCCATGGCTGTTTTGAGCGCATGAAAATATGTATATCTGGTGGAAATTGGTCCGGATCATCAAGCGTACCGACGCGAACGAACCGGATATGCTTTCGCAGACCACCCATATTATAGTTGCTCCACACTGCGACTTTGCATTTGGAACATCTGGTAATATCTTGGCCAGTGCCACTGGGGGTAGGAACAGTAATCTCTTCGATTTCGCCCGCAGTCAGCTCCACATGATCGGCCTCAAAAAGGGCATTCACCGCGAAGGCAGAACCAGAGTTCTTCTGACACCCTCGGCAATGGCAACCATGAACGATCATTGGCTCAGACGTCACATGATATCGCACATCGCCACATATGCAGCCGCCTTCTCTGGTCTGCTTTCTCGTTTCCATAATGACCTCATTCGCTGTTTCATTTTGACCCAAAGTTGCGCGCTGCTGGGGCACGATATCGGCCCTTAAGCGATCAAGAAAAGCCACATATTTTGGTTTGACGGACCAGTTTTATCGCTAAATGCGCAATTCAGGTATAGCGGCCGAAGCAGAACTCATTTGAACTATCACTGCCGCTTTCTTATACACTTGAGTTGAATTTCAGCCGTCAGGCCATTGTTATTTCAAGCGTCGAAGGCGTTGCACCGCGACAGCCATCTGCGACGGGAGAGTGTAGCACCGCATATTCGACAATCTCGCGTAGAACTTGTTCGTCAACTCCGGCAGCCCCAATCGAAACCCGAGTTCGGATGCTTAAAGAGCCAGCGCGGACTGACTTATCTATTCCGAATAGGCCACGGTCATCGTCAACGCTGTCCATGATGACCTCAAGCGCGTTCAAGGCTATCCCTAACTCTGCAGCGCGCAACGCAATTCTTGTGGCGTCGCAGCTTGCAATAGCCGCACGTGCCAGCCATCCCGGCGACGGTGCAGTGCCGCCGCCACCGACAGCTTGGGGCATATCTGTTACGATCGATTGGCCATCTGGCCCCGTAGCCCGGCACCGAAGGCCTTCCTCCATAACCGCAGTGACGGGTGGGCTCGTGCTTTTTGCGTCATGTGGATTTTCTTTAAGATAGGCAATCACGTCATTCACAGAATTCTGGATATGTTCGACAGACATTATTTTTCCTTTTCCTAATTGTTTGATTAATTCGAAACTTATTTGGCTTCGATTGGCATCATAACATGGGCAAGCGGTGTCTCGCCCCACATAACATAAGGACCTCCTGCGAACGGGTCCCGCGGTAGGTCGGCAAGCATGTCCATGTTTGGGAACAGCATCATTATGTGTGGGCCGTCCTGCACCCAAACGCCGCCGTCATTTGGATCAGTCGCCATGGGATTGTCGTTGTTCACCATTGCGTCCCCCTGAAGCATGTAGGAGACACCAATCACATCAGTGGAAAACTCTGTTCCTGCTCCAACGGCAGCCATCCATTTCATCCACACCGCATCGTTGCACATTGGATGCTCGTCGCCGGGGATCAGGCCAACTCCCGGAAGGCAGACCCAGCCATTCGACCCATTGCGCAAAATTGTGCCGTCCACGTCCATGATGGTGGCCTCACCGGAAATATCCATAGGCGCCGCAGAGGCAGCGCGAGCGATTTTGTCGTCAACACTTTCGGCAAGGCTTACATTGGCAATTAAGGACACTGCCAGCGCCCCAAGGTACGTGCTTCTGTTTATTCGCTTAAAAAAATGGTTCAATTAATCATCTCCTTCAATAGGTTTTCAGCGACCGTCATGGTGCGCCGAAGCCGAGATTTTCTTGCTAGCGATAGGAACTGGACTTTTTCCTTGCTAAGATTGTCACACCGGTCGACGATTGTGGGAATTCGGGAAAAATCGGAAACCGTTTTGCAAAAATGCACATGGAGGGGAAGTTAGATGCAATGGGATGACGCTCGAATATTTCTAGCCGTGGCACGTGAGGGGTCATTTAGCAGTGCAGCCAAGCGGTTAGGCGTGCAGCATTCCACCGTTTCACGCCGTATTCGCGAACTAGAGCAAAAGCTTGCGACGCCATTAGTCGAACGAAAATCATCAGGCTACGTCCTAACCCCGGCTGGTGAAGAATTGCAGATTTCTGCCCTTAGGATCGAAAAAGAACTTTTATCATTTGAAGGATCGGTCGGCGGGCAAGACCAGGATACCGCCGGCGAGTTGCGGGTTGCAGCAATTGCCAACATGGCATCGACGGTGCTGATGCCCATGTTCGCGCGTTTCAGCGCGGCATATCCAAAGATAGAACTAAACATTCAAGTCACCAACGACTCCGTGCGTCTTTCCGAACGTGAGGCGGATGTCGCCATCAGACAAACTAACCAGCCCCGCGAAACCTTGATCGGGACACGCATGACAACCGTGGCGTCGGCCGTCTACGGTTTACGCAGCTATTGTGCAGCTGTTCATGCTGGACAAGCTTCCGAAAAGTGGGTCGGGGTCGATTGCTGTGATCATCATAGAATTTGGACCAAACAGGCGTGGCCGCAAGCGCGACACGAGTTTTACGTTGATGAAACTTCGCTCACGCTTGCTGCTTTGAAAGAAGGACTGGGTGTTGGGTTTCTGCCTTGCTTCTTGGGAGACATTGACCCCGACCTAGCAAGATTTCACGAACCAGAAAAGCAACATCATCTCGGGCTTTGGCTGCTATACCACCGAGATCTGCGCACCACAAATCGCGTAACCTTGTTTAGCAAACACATGCAACGCGAGATCAAACAGGCCACGGCCCTATTCGAAGGCGAGACGCCAATGTCGATTTAGTTGGACGCGAGAATGGAAAGCAAATGTTTGCACTATTTGTGTAACCCTTTGTTGCTTTTCGGCGAATGCTGGATTTCAAGATGCTCCCCAAACTTCATGCACCTTAAAATATTGATCACCTCTCGTCCTCCCTGCCAGTGACCTCATAATATCTATGACATAATGCAGTCGCCCCAAAAGGTCGCCTTGTTCGCAT
>JAPKCP010000349.1 GCA_028822885.1 Yoonia sp.
TGGCTACTGGCACCGTGAAATGGTTCAACACAACTAAAGGCTTCGGCTTTATCGCTCCTGATGGCGGCTCCAAGGACGTATTCGTCCACATCTCCGCTGTTGAGCGTTCCGGCCTGACTGGCCTTCGCGACGATCAGAAAGTTACTTTCGACATCGAAGCTGGCCGTGATGGCCGTGAGTCCGCGATCAACCTCGCACTTGCATAAGCGTTAAGCTTAAGACATCGGGGCGCGCGTCTGCGGGCGTCCCAAACAATTCTACAAGTTAAAGTCTGCCTCTAATTGCATAGACTTTGCTATATTCCCCCTCATATTCTTGATCTTTGCTGAATGTAGCGTAAACTCGTCGCGCGAGTTAACCCAATCGACCACTGCTGCTTCTACGGGCCCAGTCTTTCGATCAACGGCACGACGCGCCGACCTACTGCAATTTCGCGAGTAGGGCTTAAAGAAGGAAGATCGACATGGCTTCAGGCACTGTCAAATGGTTCAACACCACAAAAGGATTCGGTTTTATCGCCCCTGATGGCGGCTCTAAGGACGTATTTGTTCACATTTCCGCAGTTGAGCGTTCTGGCCTCACCGGACTTCGCGACGACCAGAAAGTGAATTTCGATATCGAAGATGGTCGCGATGGCCGTGAATCAGCGATAAATCTGACCGTTGCAGACTAAGTTATCTGCCCTGTCATAATTGGAAAGGGCACCAAGCGGGGTGCCCTTTTTTTGGACATGATCACTCATTCACCTTTGAGGCAAACGCAAGCATAGCCGGGCCCATTGCGGCAACGATCACTTTGACGCCTTCCGCATTTGGATGAATTCCGTCACGCTGCATGAACTGAGTAACACCGTCTTGCATACCCGCAGCCGCCTGTAATCCTTGGAAAAATGCTGGGAAGAGCGGTACATCGAACTCGACGGCAAGGTCAGAATACATCCCCTCAAATGCGGTTTTGTACGCAAGCCCGTAGTTGCTGCCAACGCGCAACCCAACGAGCATGACATCGACTTCTTTGTCCTGTGCGACTTGAAGAATTTTCCGCAAATTTTCGCGGCTGACCGATGGGTCTAATCCACGTAAATAATCATTGCCGCCTAACGCCACGATCATTCCATCAACGTCCGGGGTCAGCGTCCAATCGACCCGCGATACGCCGCCTGCGGTAGTATCCCCCGACACACCGGCGTTGCGTAAATCTACGGCCAGCCCTTGACCTTCAAGCCAAGCATCCATCTGTGGAACGAATCCGTCTGACTGCAAAAGCCCGTAACCAGCCGTTAAGCTGTCACCTAACGCTGCAATCACAACTTCTTGGGCAGCTGCGTTACCTGTTGTGAGAACTACGGCAATACAGAGGTTGCGGAACCACCGCCCGGCCCCATATCCAAAGGAGCGCATATTGTTAAAGGCTAACGTCATGACCGATCCTGTTCTTTCACTTACGGATGTTTCCCTGACATTGGAGGGCAATGCAGGCCCTGTCGATATCCTGCACGACATTATGTTGGATGTCAGTGCGGGTGAAACTGTTGGCCTTGTTGGCCCCAGTGGATCTGGCAAATCGTCGCTCCTTATGATCATGGGCGGGCTTGAAATGGCCACAACCGGCGTTGTGAACGCCCTAGGCCAAGACCTAACAGCGATGAACGAAGACCAATTGGCGCACTTTCGTAGAGATAACATGGGTATCGTGTTCCAATCTTTCCACCTTATCCCAACAATGACCGCCTTGGAAAACGTCGCAACCCCGCTTGAACTTGCAGGGGACCGTGATGCATTTGTGAAAGCCAAAGCAGAATTGCAGGCTGTCGGTCTCGCGGATCGCGCAGATCACTATCCCAACCAATTATCGGGTGGCGAACAACAACGTGTGGCTTTGGCACGCGCATCCGCACCCCGACCGCGTATCCTTTTGGCGGATGAACCGACTGGAAATCTTGATGAAACCAACGGGCGCGCAATCATGGATCTATTGTTTGATTTGCGTGATCGCCACGGCGCTACATTGATTATGGTTACACATTCACCCGATTTGGCGGCACGCTGCGACCGCATTGTACGTCTGCGTGACGGCCGGGTTGATATCGCCAAGGTTGCCGCATGAGCCTTGTCATTGCTGCACGTTTTGCACGTCGCGAATTACGTGGCGGGCTTAAAGGGTTTCGCATTTTTCTGGCCTGCCTCGCCCTTGGGGTCGCTGCTATCGCTGCTGTCGGGACGGTACGGGCAGGTATTCAAGCTGGACTTGATCGCGAAGGGGCTGCCCTTTTGGGCGGTGACGCGGAAGTTGAACTGACCTACCGATTCGCGCGTGAGGAAGAACTTGCCTACCTTAATCAGATTGCAGACGTCGTATCTGAGACGGTGGATTTCCGTTCGTTGGCCGTAACATCCTCGCAAGAACGGGCATTGACCCAAATCCGCGCAGTCGATGACGCCTACCCCCTAATTGGACGCGTTACTCTTGATCCTGACATCACCATTTCAGAGGCCCTTGCGAACAACGGTGCCGTTATGGAACGGGTGCTTGTTGATCGACTGGGCCTCGTACCCGGGGACAGCTTTAAACTTGGCACGCAGGATTTTCGCCTCAGTGCTGTGCTGATGAAATACCCAGACAATGCATCGGGTGGTTTTGGGCTTGGCCCGCGAACCATCGTGCTAACCGATGCGCTTGAAAACTCTGGCCTCATCACCGAGGGGACTTTGTTTTCAACAGAGTATCGGCTTGATTTGCCTGACGGTGTCAACCTGCAAACTATTGAAGATCAAACCAAAGAAGCCCTACCAGATGCTGGTTTACGGTGGCGCGATAGCAGGCGGGGTGCAGGCGGCACAGATCGCTTTGTTGCACAGATTGGTTCATTTCTGATTCTCATGGGGCTTGCGGGTCTCGCTGTTGGCGGTGTTGGTGTTTCTGCAGCGGTGCAATCATATTTGGCGGGCAAGACAGGTGTGATCGCGACGCTCAAGACCTTAGGGGCCACACGACGCACAATATTTTTGACCTATTTCCTTCAGGTTGGTGCGCTAACCATTCTTGGTGTCGCGATTGGTGTCGCAATCGGTGGCGCGCTCCCTGTTAT
>JAPKCP010000062.1 GCA_028822885.1 Yoonia sp.
ATCGGTGGTATCACGTTCCACAAGGGCCAAATTCTGGGTGAAAGTTTCCAGTTAGACGAACTTGTCGCGAACCATGACGCGGTGTTCCTTGGCGTAGGCCTTGGTGGTGTGAATGCGCTGGGCGTACCGGGTGATGATCAGGAATGTGTCTTTGATGCGGTGCGCTTTATCGCGCATTTACGGCAAGCTGAGGACCTTGTTGACCTTCCGGTTGGGCGAAATGTCGTCGTGATTGGTGGGGGTATGACCGCTGTCGATGCGGCTGTGCAATCCAAGTTGCTTGGTGCGATGAACGTAACAATTGCTTATCGTCGTGGCCGTGAACAAATGAGCGCCAGTAAATATGAGCAAGACCTTGCAGCCTCAAAAGGCGTACAGCTGTTATTCAACGTCCAGCCAAAGGCGCTGATTGCTGACGACGAAAACTACGTTGAGTTCATTGAACTGGAATATACTGAAGACGATGGTTCGGGCCTCAAAGGCACCGGCGAAACGACCCGCCTTGAGGCTGATCAAGTCTTTCGGGCTATCGGTCAGACGCTGACAACTGATGGTGGCCTTGCGCTTGATGGTCGCAAGATTGCAGTTAGTGAGACCGGCAAAACAAGTAACGGCAAAGTCTGGGCTGGTGGCGATTGCACTGCAGGTGGCGATGATCTGACTGTAACTGCTGTGGCCGAAGGCCGTGATGCGGCCATGGATATCCACGCGACGTTGATGGGCTCTGCCTGATGCGATTTACGTGTCTCTTGATGGGTGCCATGTCTGTAAGTTCTCCCGCTTTGGCAGACATGGCATCTTTCCTGGGGGCACATTGTGGTGAGGTGGAAATCATCTACATTGAAAAGAACGGTGCCGGTTTTAACGACCATACGGTATGTGATTATCTCGAAACGCCACGCCTTAAATCCAGATCAATCGAAGTCGCACTGGCCTGTCGCAATATCTACGTTCTTGATGAAACGACGGACCCGATTTCGGTTGAAGAAACCAATTACCAGAACATCGTCTTGCGGATGCATCGCACTGCAGACAACCTAAATTATGAAGCATTTGTCGACGGAGCGCCGATTGGGCGTTTCGGCGCTTGTGGCTGAGGAGGCTTAACCATGGCTGATCTAACAACCGATTTTCTGGGCATCAAAAGCCCGAACCCATTCTGGCTGGCCTCTGCGCCACCAACCGACAAGGAATATAATGTGCGTCGCGCGTTTGAAGCTGGTTGGGGGGGCGTGGTCTGGAAAACACTCGGATCCGAAGGGCCGCCAGTCGTCAACGTAAATGGTCCTCGGTATGGCGCAATTTATGGCGCTGACCGGCGTCTGCTTGGCCTCAATAACATCGAACTGATCACTGATCGCGACCTCTTTACAAACCTTGAAGAGATCAAGCGTGTGAAAGCGGATTATCCAGATCGCGCGATGATCGTATCGATCATGGTGCCTTGCGAAGAAGAGGCGTGGAAGGCGATCCTTCCTTTGGTCGAAGACACGGGCGCTGATGGGATTGAGCTGAACTTCGGTTGCCCGCACGGCATGTCCGAACGCGGTATGGGCGCTGCTGTTGGCCAAGTACCTGAATATATCGAAATGGTGACGCGCTGGTGTAAGCAGTATTATTCCAAGCCAGTGATCGTGAAACTGACGCCAAATATTACTGATGTTCGCTTACCTGCGGCGGCGGCAAAGCGCGGCGGTGCAGACGCAGTCAGCCTGATCAACACGATCAACTCAATCACCTCCGTGAACCTCGATTCGATGTCGCCAGAACCGTCCATCGACGGCAAAGGTTCGCATGGAGGCTACTGCGGCCCTGCGGTCAAACCCATTGCGATGTCGATGGTGTCTGAAATCGCGCGTCACGAGGAAACCCAAGGTCTCCCAATTTCTGGCATTGGCGGCGTGACCACTTGGCGCGATGCGGCAGAGTTTATGGCGCTGGGCTGTGGGAACGTGCAAGTCTGTACGGCTGTCATGACCTATGGATTTAAAATTGTGGAAGAAATGATCAGTGGCCTGTCGCAGTGGATGGATGAAAAGGGTCATACCAATACGTCTGATTTTGTCGGTATGGCTGTGCCAAACGTTACTGATTGGAAGTATTTGAACCTCAATTTCATCGCGAAGGCTGTGATTAACCAAAACGATTGTATCAATTGTGGTCGCTGCTATGCGGCCTGCGAAGATACCTCGCATCAGGCGATTGCGATGTCTGCAGACCGGACCTTCACAGTGATTGACGCCGAATGCGTTGCCTGCAACCTGTGCGTCGAAGTTTGCCCCGTTGAGAATTGCATCACTATGGAGGCGATGAAGCCGGGTGAGGTTGACCCTAGAACGGGTAAAGTTGTGCAAAATGAATATGCAAATTGGACGACACATCCCAATAATCCGGGTGCTGTTGCCGCAGAGTGACCTGAAGAGTTTTGAATAAAAACTCTTTGTTCGAAAATTTTGTGGAGCTGACGAGAACAGTCAAGTCATCCTCGCTGAATAATTGATTAAGGCGTGAGCAATCGCCGGAACACGTTATCCAAGTGGGCTTCGGCGCCATTGAATGGATCAGTTTCCCCTAATATGGCTCGCACCTGAACATCGAAATCGGCATAGTGTTGCGTCAGTGACCAGATTGAAAAAATAAGGTGGACGGGGTCAACTGGTTTGATTTTACCAGCTGTGATCCAACCGTTGATGACAGTGGCTTTTGCCTCAACCAGTTCGCGCAAATCTCCTGCAAGAACGCCTTTGATCTGGGGTGCACCTTGTAATATTTCATTTGCGAAAAGCCTGCTTTCGCGCGGAAAATCACGGCTCATTGCCATCTTTCGATGGGCGTAGCCCAGAATTTCTTCCACTGGGTCACCAGTATCATCCATTTTGTGCAACGGTTCTAGCCAGTTTTCCAGCAAGCGCGCCAATAATGCCGTATAAATTGCGTCCTTTGACGGGAAATAATACAGCAGGTTCGGTTTTGATAACCCTGCGGCCTCTGCGACTTGATCCAAGGTTGATCCACGGAAGCCAAATTGTGAAAATACCTCCAGCCCTGCTGACATAATAGTAGCTTGGTTCTTCTGTTGGATGCGTGTGGCAGACTTTGGCATTGGTACACTTTGCACAAAATGAAGGCGATCGAAGCGTGTTTTTATACCCACGCGCAGGTTTTTTTACGAATCGTCTTTGCGTTCAGTTGAAAGCTTGACTGGTTAACCCCCTCTGTTAGCGTGTCTTTGACCAGTTGGTCAAATTAGCAAGCAGTGATGAGGGTCAGCATGCCAGCACCGGGTGAAAATCTTAAAGTAGATGGGCAGCGATTGTGGGACTCTCTGATGGAGATGGCCAAAATTGGCCCGGGTATCGCGGGTGGCAACAATCGCCAGACTGTGACCGATGAAGATAGCGCTGGGCGCTATTTGTTTCAAGATTGGTGCAACGCGGCGGGCTGCACGATGGGCGTTGATACTATGGGCAATATGTTTGCGCGGCGTGAAGGCACAGATCCTCACGCCTTGCCTGTCTATGTTGGCTCTCACCTAGATACCCAGCCCACTGGCGGCAAATATGATGGCGTTCTGGGTGTCCTTAGCGGGCTTGAGATTATCCGCACGATGAATGACCTCGACATTAAGACCAAACATCCCATCGTTGTGACCAATTGGACCAATGAGGAAGGGACCCGGTTTGCGCCGGCCATGCTAGCCTCTGGTGTTTTTGCGGGCATGCACACCCAAGATTGGGCGTATGACCGCGAGGACGCAGACGGCAAAAAATTTGGTGACGAACTCGCCCGGATTGGCTGGAAGGGTGACGAACCTGTCGGCGAACGTCAGATGCATGCCTTCTTTGAATTGCACATTGAGCAAGGGCCAATTCTTGAGGCTGAAGGCAAACAGATTGGCGTTGTAACGCATGGCCAAGGGCTGTCTTGGACTGAAGTCACGATAACCGGTAAGGAAAGCCACACCGGATCGACCCCAATGCCATTGCGCAAGAACGCAGGCCTCGCCATGGCGCGTGTCTTAGAAAAGGTTGAGGAAATCGCGCTGTCCCATGCGCCCCACGCAGTAGGAGCGGCTGGTCATATTGAGGTCCATCCCAATTCGCGCAACGTTATCCCCGGCAAGGCCATCTTTACTGTAGACTTCCGATGCCCTGATCTGAGCGTTATTCAAGACATGGAAGCGCGTTTGAAAAGTGAATCGCAATCGATTGTAGATGCCATGGGCATGACTATTGCCTTTGAAAAGGTTGGTGGTTTCGACCCTGTTACCTTCGATGAAACCTGCGTTACGGCGGTGCGGAATGCTGCGGAACGGCTTGGCTATTCACACATGAATCTGATTTCTGGTGCTGGCCATGACGCTTGCTGGATCAACCGAAAGTTCCCCACTGCAATGGTCATGTGTCCCTGTGTCGATGGCCTTTCCCACAACGAGGCTGAGGAGATTAGCCAAGAGTGGGCCACGGCAGGCACCGACGTGTTGTTCCATGCGGTTGTTGAAACCGCGCAGATAGTAAGCTGAAATCGGCCAAGGGCTGGTCACGGACTGCTGATCTGTGGCACCATTGCTGACGATACCCATGAATAAGTGAGAGTTTAATGAAACGTCTGATCCCACTCCTTGTCCTGCCGTTGATTGCGGCATGTGCTGATCTGACTCCGTTGCCGGTTGATGAAAATGGTGTCCCTATCCCGCCGCCACCGCCGCCTTTGCCACTACAAGTGCAAGCTGCGATGCCCGATGGCATGGCGCGCGCCTTTGTGTTTGAGGTTTCGAATGGCTGCTGGGCTGTCGGCCTTGAAGCGGGTGATCCTCGGACTGGCCGTCCATTGCGTGATGCGGCTGGCAATTGGGTCTGCAATGATGGCGTGATCGCGCCTGATCAAATCGCAGCAAACGCTGCGACGCTTGCCCAACCGATCTAATGAATTGGGTGGTGATCATAGCCACCTTTGGGGCGTTGGCGGCATGCCAGCGTCCACTCCCCCCTCAGGGGTATATCCAGACGGATGGGATTGTACCACTAACGGTGGAACAAGCCCTTCCCGACAACGTTCCAGCCTTCAACGTGCTTCAGCGTGATGGCTGTTACTATTATCCGTCCTTCGGCAGGCTTGTTCTGATCGAAACGACGGCGGCACCTGACGCCGCTGTTGAATGTAATGCATAATTTTATGAAAGTGAGACCCATGTTTTCAATTACACATAAAACACTTGGCGCGCTGTCCCTTGCTGTCTTCGTATCGGCGTGCTCCGGTCCTCTCGTTATCCCGGTTGGTCAATCGGAGCCGGGTCCAGTTTTGGCCGCAACACAGCCATTCCCGCCAGAAGTTTCAGCCGCCCTGCCTGCTGACATCCCTGCCAGTGCCGTGAAAATCCAAGATGGCTGCTACTTCTATCGCTTTGGTGACGACATTCGGCCCGTGTCCTTTGACGGCACGAACCCAGTTTGCCCAGCAGCCACAGCCAGCTAATCTCAGCCTGACTTCAGGAGACATCCCATGACGACCAAAGTGATCAAAAACGGCACCATTGTCACAGCTGACCTGACCTATAAGGCTGACGTGTTGATTGAGAACGGCACGATCATTGAAATTGGGCCGAACCTGTCAGGGGATGAACAACTCGACGCCACCGGCTGCTACGTCATGCCCGGTGGCATCGACCCCCACACACACCTTGAGATGCCGTTTATGGGGACCTATTCCACCGACAATTTTGAAAGTGGGACGCGTGCGGCCTTGTCTGGCGGCACGACGATGGTCGTCGATTTTGTTTTACCGGGGCAGGGACAAGGCCTCGTTGATGCGATGAAGACGTGGCACAACAAATCCACCCTCGCCAGCTGTGATTATTCCTTTCACATGGCTGTCACGTGGTGGGGCGAAAAGGTGTTTGATGAAATGCCGACGGTGATTAACGACCACGGTATCAACACCTTCAAACACTTCATGGCCTACAAAGGCGCGCTGATGGTCAATGACGATGAGATGTATTCCTCATTCTCTCGTCTTGGCGAACTTGGCGGCATTGCGATGGTCCATGCCGAAAACGGGGATATTGTCGCTGAGTTATCCGCAAAACTGCTCGCTGAAGGGAACACCGGACCAGAGGCGCACGCCTATTCCCGCCCTACCCAAGTTGAAGGCGAGGCGACCAACCGCGCGATCATGATCGCGGACATGGCGGGCGTGCCGTTATATGTGGTCCACACCTCGTGCGAGGAATCCCATGAGGCGATCCGCCGTGCTAAAATGCAGGGCAAACGCGTCTGGGGTGAACCCCTGATCCAGCACCTTCTCTTGGACGAATCTGAATATTTCAACAAAGATTGGGACCATGCTGCACGCCGTGTGATGTCCCCGCCTTTCCGGAATAAAAAGCACCAAGACAGTCTTTGGGCAGGTCTTCAGGCCGGGACACTTTCGGTTGTTGCGACAGACCATTGTGCGTTCAGCACGGAACAAAAACGCTTTGGTCTCGGTGACTTTACGAAGATACCAAACGGGACAGGCGGACTAGAGGATCGGATGCCGCTGCTCTGGACGCACGGGGTGGCGACGGGTCGTCTGACGATGAACGAATTTGTCGCGGTGACATCCACGAACATTGCTAAAATCCTTAACTGTTATCCACGTAAAGGTGCCGTTCTTGTTGGGGCGGACGCAGACATCGTGGTTTGGGACCCTGAAAAGTCCAAAACCATCACGGCAAGTGCACAGCAATCTGCCATCGATTACAACGTCTTTGAAGGCAAAGAAGTCAAAGGCCTGCCGCGTTTCACGCTCACACGCGGGTATGTCGCGGTTCATGATGGCGAAATGCGGACCCAAGAAGGTCATGGGAAGTTTGTGAAGCGCGCAGGCAACACACCGATTAATCAGGCGCTATCGTCATGGAAAGAACTGACAGCACCGCGTCCGGTCGAACGGACAGGTATTCCTGCATCGGGGGTCTGATGATCCGCAAGTTCTGTTCTATCGGGATCGCGTACCTTCTCGCGCTTGGGATCGTCGCCGCGACGGTTGTCGGAATGGAACTTTTCCCGTCTTCGAGCATGGCCGCTGACCCTAGTCTGCGGATCAGCGCTGCAGTAGTCGCAATAATCGTCTATATGTTTGCATTTGTAACAACGGCGATCCCCTTTGCCGTTGCGCGCTCTTTCGCTGGTATTTACGATCTCCTTAGCTACAAGACGGCGGCTATTGGTGGAGCAATTTTAGGGCCTGTTGCTGCTTTTCTGATGTCGTTTACTGGCGCTACATTAAGTTATGAACCCTTTGTCTTTCTGATGTTTGCTGCGTGGGGCCTCGTGTGCGGCGTAAGCTACTGGTGGATTGAACAGCGAGTGACACATGCGTTGGCTCTGTCCGATAACACTCTGGCTGGGACATAATCGAATGCTGCGAGCGACATTACTCGTCACTTTGTTGCCAGTCATGGCAAGCGCCAAGATGTTTGGTGATACCCCCGGCTGTGCTTGGCTGGCGGGTGAGGCGCCGACGACGGATAGCCTCTATCTTTACGACCAAGAGACGATCCAACGGTTAGAAAGCATATGCCCTGTGACGGGTGCTCTCCAAGTTGGATCGGGTGGGACAGTCGTGACCGTGGAATGCACCGGTGAAGGTGAGACGTGGGAGGCTTATTATATGATTATGACTACCGCCGATGAAAACACGTTGCTGATCCATCCGGAGGCCTATCCCGAGGCCGTGACCGAAATTAAGGTGTGTGAGATCAAATGAGCGCCCCACCTTTCCCCATTGGTCGGACGATTTTTGAGAGAGGGATTTTCACGCAAGCCAACGCCATTGCAGGCAAATCGCGCTTTGATGTCGAACGCTGCATGGGGTTCAACGCGGGACACCTTTCTATGGGATATACCGTCGCACATCTCCAGAATGTGCCCGGCTACACCGATTGGACCTTTCGGCGGCACACCGACTTGGCAGGGCCAGTACCGGGTTGGGACGAAGAAGAAGACGGCCCAGATATGCGAACTGCCGAAGAGATTTTGATCGCAAGTGGCGAAGACGTCCCGTTTATGAAAAACGAGATCATGCGCTATGATTTCGCTACCTCTGGGCCAAAACGACTGATTAAGATCATTCCGGTCACTAACCCAAACGGCTGGCCGCAATACCCCGAACGGGCAGGTGCGCCGCAGGTCGTGCTTTTGACAAACCAACCGATGACAGTGGCCGCTTTCGTGGGGCCAAACGACACTTACACCACCTAATTCAGAAAGTTCACGGATGCCATCAGTTGCCGAAATGGCCGCACGACAGCTACAGCCCGGACAATCCCATGCCCCTACAACAGAGGCCGTGATTACAGCGCGTAATCTGGATCTAACGTTTCAGACCAACGATGGGCCTGTGCATGCGTTGAAGGATGTCAGCCTTGATATCAATAAGGGTGATTTTGTCAGCTTCATTGGTCCGTCTGGCTGTGGAAAAACGACGTTCCTGCGGTGCATTGCCGGGCTTGAGGCACCGACGGCTGGCGAAATAACAGTGAATGGTATGACCCCGGATGAGGCGCGGCGCGCGCGGGCTTATGGGTATGTTTTTCAGGCGGCTGGACTTTACCCATGGCGCACGATTAGCGGAAATATCCGGTTACCGCTGGAAATCATGGGGTTTTCCAAGGCTGAGCAAGTGCAGCGGGTGAACCGTGTTCTCGACCTTGTCGATTTGAACGGTTTTGATCGCAAATTTCCTTGGCAGCTTTCAGGGGGCATGCAGCAGCGGGCTTCAATCGCGCGGGCGTTGGCATTTGACGCTGATATATTGCTGATGGATGAACCGTTTGGGGCGCTAGACGAAATTGTCCGTGATCACCTGAATGAACAACTTTTGAAGTTGTGGGCACGGACTGAAAAGACAATTGGGTTTGTTACACATTCGATCCCAGAGGCGGTATACTTGTCCACCAAGATTGTAGTGATGTCACCGCGTCCGGGGCGCATTTCAGACGTAATCGACAGCCCGCTGCCCCGTGAGCGACCCTTGGAAATCCGGGATAGTCCTGAGTTTATCGAGATTGCCCACCGGGTGCGGGATGGATTGCGGGCGGGTCATTCTGATGATGTATAAGGATGAGTTATTTTGGCGAAATGAAGTCGGGGGTTGCGCATGAAGTCGATCCTGCCAGTTTTGACTGTTGTTGCGGCCATCCTGTTGTTTTGGGTCGTTTGCGTGGTCCCAATGAACATGCATTTGGTGGCTGACCAAGCACAGCGCGACGCGCTTGTTGTCACACCAGATACGCCTAACGCCCGGCAAGATTATTCTGGTATCGGGCTGACGTTACGCAACACACATTTGATCCCCCTGACCTATAATTTCGTGCGGCCGCGCCTTCCGTCGCCGCATCAGGTGGCTGGCGAGATGTACGCGACTATCTTTGGACAGAAAATCACTTCTAAGCGAAGCCTTGTTTATCATGGGTGGGTGACGCTGGCACCGACGCTGTTGGGTTTTTTGATTGGGACAAGTCTGGGAATACTGTTGGCCGTCGGCATCGTTTACAGCCGCGTGATGGACCGGTCCGTGATGCCTTGGGCGATTGTCAGCCAAACAATTCCGATCCTTGCCCTCGCGCCAATGATTATCGTGGTTCTGGGATCGATGGGTGTTCAAGGGTTATTTCCCAAGTCGATCATCGCGGCCTATCTGTCGTTTTTCCCAGTGGTTGTTGGCATGGTGAAAGGGCTGCGCAGTCCGGACGCGATGCAGCTCGATCTGCTGCGCACTTACAGTGCTTCAAAATCACAAGGGTTCTGGGCGTTACGCCTGCCCGCCTCAGCGCCTTACCTTTTTGCATCGCTCAAGATTGGCGTTTCGGCCTCGCTTGTGGGTACGATTGTCGCAGAGTTACCGACTGGGGCAAGGGCCGGCTTTGGGGCGCGGATGCTTGTTGGGGATCAATACGGGCAGCCGCTTGTATCGTGGGCTGCGTTGTTCGCAGCTGCGATAACGGCGGCGGCTTTGGTTGGGCTATTTAGCTTGATTGAGCGGCTCACCCTCAAGCGGATGGGGATGGCTTCGGCATGATGGCAGTTTTGGGCGCATTGTTGATTTGGGGCGCTGGCTGGTGGCTGAATATTCGGCTGGCCAATGGGGCGCATTCTGACAACCCACTCGTAAGAGTCCTGATCCCTGCGATCTTTGGGATTACCGTTATCTTGATCTGGGAAATACTTGTCGCGGCATTTGACGTGAACCCTGTGATCTTACCGGCACCGTCCTCAATCGGAGCGCGGTTGCTGGTTGAGGGGCCACGGCTTTGGGCAGATTTCCAGCAAACGATCATCAAAGGGGCGATGACTGGCTATATTTTTGGTGGGCTTGCCGCGTTTGGCGTGGCGATTTTGGCGGACAGGTCAGATTTCTTGACTCGGGGAATTCTGCCAGTTGGTGGATTTATGGCGGCGTTGCCGATTGTTGGCACGGCACCAATCTTCGTGAAATGGCTAGGCAGCGATTGGGAGTCCAAAGCGGCTGTCGTGGCCGTGATGGTGTTCTTTCCAATCCTCGTGAACACTGTCGCGGGGCTGAAAGACACGAGTGCAATGCAACGGGACTTGATGCGAACTTACGGCGCGGGCTATTGGCCGACGCTGTTTAAGCTGCGCCTCCCGTCGGCGATGCCCTTTATCTTCAACGGCCTTAAGATCGCGACCACATTGGCGCTGATTGGTGCGATTGTTGCTGAATTTTTTGGCTCTCCTACGGTTGGGATGGGCTTTCGGATATCGACCAGCTTTGGGCAGCTTGCGCTGGACATGGTTTGGGCAGAAATTGTCGTCGCAGCCCTTGCGGGTAGTGCGTTCTATGGGCTGATGACTTTGATCGAAAAACGGGTGACATTCTGGCACCCCTCACAACGATAACAAACGACGCCGAAGTGGCGCACAGACATAAACAAGGAGAGAGACATGAATAAAGTAATGATCGCAGCGGCATTGGCCGCAGGCATGGGTACGGCTGCTTATGCAGACGGCCACGCGAACACGGTGACGTTGCAGTTGCAGTGGGTAACGCAGGCGCAGTTCGCTGGGTACTATGTGGCGTTGGACAAAGGGTTCTACGACGAAGAAGGCCTTGAGGTGACTATTCTCGCTGGTGGCCCAGACATTGCACCACCACAGGTGCTTGCAGGCGGCGGCGCTGACGCGATGCTGAACTGGATGCCATCTGCTTTGGCTGCCCGCGAAAAGGGTCTGCCAGTTGTAAATATCGCGCAACCTTTCAAGACATCGGGTCTGATGCTGACGTGTTGGAAAGACACGGGCATCACGTCTGTGGCTGACTTCAAAGGCAAAACGATTGGTGTCTGGTTCTTTGGCAACGAGTATCCGTTCCTGTCATGGATGTCCCAAGAGGGTATCTCAACCGATGGTGGCGAAGATGGTGTGACGGTCCTTAAGCAGGGTTTCAACGTCGATCCGCTGCTGAACCGTGAGGCTGACTGTATCTCAACGATGACCTACAACGAATATGGTCAGGTGCTTGATGCTGGCGTGAACCCGGACGAATTGGTGACGTTTAAGTATGAAGAGCAAGGTGTTGCGACGCTAGAAGACGGTATCTACGTGCTGGAAGATAATCTTGACGACCCAGTGTTCGCTGACAAAATGGTGCGTTTTGTACGCGCGTCTATGGCAGGCTGGAAGTACGCAGAAGCGAACCCAGAAGAAGCAGCTGGTATCGTTTTGGATAACGACGAAACTGGTGCGCAAACAGAAGCAGCTCAGGTTCGTATGATGGGCGAAATTGCCAAGCTGACAGCCGGGTCAAACGGTGCGTTGGATGTTGCTGATTATGAGCGGACAGTGGCGACACTTTTGGCTGGTGGCTCTGATCCGGTGATCTCTGCGGCACCTGTTGGCGCTTGGACACATGCAATTACGGATGAAGCGCTTAAGTAAGCCGCTTTTTTGGTATGATGATGCGCCTCGGTCCTTGGGCCGGGGCGCTTTTGTGTGATGTAGGCAGCTTATGGCGACAATATTTTAAGCCAGAAAAAGCCGAATGTCGCATTTGGGCTGGCAAGCCGGTGAGGTTGGGGCATATCTGCGCTTGGGGGAGAGCACATGGCATATCTTTTGGGTGTTGATACTGGCGGCACCTATACCGACGCGGTTGTTATGGACGAGGCGACTGATGTGATCGTGGCGTCGGCTAAGGCGTTGACCACGCGGCCTGATTTGTCGTTTGGCGTTGGGGCTGCAATTGATGCGGTGCTGACAGACATAGACCCAGCAGATGTTGCCCTAGTTTCATTATCGACAACACTTGCCACGAATGCCCTTGTTGAAGGTCAGGGTGGCCGTGTTGCCCTTGTGTTGATTGGGTTTGATCCAGCAGAGCTTGAGCGGGCGGGTTTGAAAGAGGCCCTGCGCGGTGATCCTGTGTATTTCTTACCCGGCGGTCACGGCCATTCTGGGGCAGAAATAGCGCCATTTGCGGAAGAAACTCTGGCACAGCATCTTGCGGAAATGCCTGACGGACTAACTGGCTTTGCTGTTGCCGGAAGCTTTGCTACGCGCAACGCGGCCCATGAAATTGCAGCGCGTGACATGATCCGTACAGTGACTGGCATGCCAGTTACTTGTTCGCATGAACTGTCTTCAGCGCTGGGTGGCCCAAAGCGTGCGTTGACCGCAGTTTTGAATGCCCGTTTGATTGGCATGCTTGATGGTCTGATTACTGCCGTTGAACACCACATGGCCAGCCGAGGGATTGTTGCGCGATTGATGGTTGTCCGGGGTGATGGCGCATT
>JAPKCP010000063.1 GCA_028822885.1 Yoonia sp.
TCAAGTGCTGCGACGTGAAATGGATCAGTCAAATCAGGTTCATCGGGTAGGTTGATCAAAACGCGGCCCGGGCCAGTAAACCGGGCAAGGCTGTCGATGTGGTAATCCGTGATGTCTTCGCCCCAGACGCCGGGCGACCAAATCATGCGGTCAGCGCCGTAAGCGGCAAGCAAGCGAGCTTCAATTTGACTGCGTGTCATGCCGGGGTTGCGGTTGTCGTTTACCCAAGAACTTTCATGGGCAGCTAACAAGCCATGGCCATCATGTTCGACACCGCCTGCTTCGCCTTTTAGGTCAGATGCGATCATTGGAACGCCCATGCGCTGCCCAACAGCTGCGGCGATACGGCCATCGCGCTGGTGTATTTGTCTGTCGCCCCAGCCGTTGAACTGAAGGTGGCTTATCACCACCTCACCGTCACGTTTGGCGAATAGTGGTCCTGAATCGCGGGCCCATAGGTCTTCTGTTGGGATGTCCCATAGGGTCACTTTATCAGACAGAATCTTTCGGGCTGCCGCGTGATCATCCATATGAGCCAGCAATATCACAGGTTCGAAATCGACAATTGCATTAGCTATATCAGCGATAGTGCCTTGCAGCAGATCAAGAAAGCCTAAGTCAGGATAAACCCGACGACTAACAGGCCACTGCATAATCGTGCCTTGATGCGCGCCTTCTTCGGGTGGAACGTACAGCCGAGAACTCGCAGCCTGTCCGATCAAAGGCAGGCCCGCCAATGCGGCTGTGCTGGCAAGAAATGTGCGACGTTGCATCGTATCCTCTTAAAATTCCCGATCATTTGCGTCCTGTTGCCACGGTTTCACAAGATTGCCGAAGCGTGTGAACTGACCCTCAAACGACAGCTCAATCGTACCAATTGGGCCGTGCCGCTGTTTGCCGATCACAACCTCGGCTTTGCCATGCAGATTTTCCATACGTTCCTGCCAAGCGGCCATCTTTTCCATCTCGTGATCGCCGGGCTTTTCACGCTCAACATAGTATTCTTCGCGGTACACAAACATCACGACATCGGCGTCTTGCTCAATCGAACCTGATTCACGCAAATCCGAAAGTTGCGGGCGCTTATCTTCACGGTTTTCGACCTGACGCGACAGCTGGGACAGGGCGATCACAGGAATCTGGAGTTCCTTTGCAATCGCCTTCAAGCCCATAGTGATTTCTGAAATTTCATTCACACGGTTTTCAGTCCGACCGGTGCCGCGCACAAGCTGCAGATAATCGACGATCAAGACGTCCAGCCCGTGGGTCCGTTTCAATCGCCGCGCACGTGCAGCAAGTTGCGAGATCGGCAGGGCAGGTGTGTCGTCGATGAACAACGGGCAGGACTCAAGTTTCTTTGCAGCTTCAACAAAACGCCGGAACTCCGTTTCGGTCATGTCTCCGCGGCGAATTTGCTCTGATGGGACTTCTGCCGCTTCTGACAAAATACGAGCAGCAAGCTGATCTGCTGACATCTCAAGCGAATAAAAACCAACGACTCCGCCATTCACAGCGCCCTCGGTTCCGTCGTGTAGGATACCTTTTTTGTAGGCCTTCGCGACGTTGTACGCGATGTTTGTGGCAAGCGACGTCTTCCCCATTGAGGGACGACCAGCAATGATCAAAAGATCCGACTTGTGCAAACCGCCAAGCTTTTTGTCCATATCAATCAAGCCAGTAGAAACACCGGACAGGTCGCCGTCGCGTTGATAAGCAGTATTGGCAAGATTAACCGCATTGGTAATTGCCTTCAGGAAACTCTGAAATCCACTTTCTGACGTGCCCTGTTCGGCAAGTCGGTAAAGCTCTTGTTCGGCTTCAACGATTTGCTCGCGAGGCTCGTTTGCGACATCAACCTTTGCGGCCTTTTCCGCAATCATCTGGCCGACTTGGATAAGTTCTCGCCGGACGGACAGATCGTAAATCATCTGAGCATAGTCAGCGGCAGCAAACGCCGAAATCGCAGCACCAGCAAGACGCGCCAAATAAGCAGGCCCGCCCAGTTCTTTCAGGCCTTCATCATCCTCAAGAAACGTCTTGAGCGTCACAGGTGAAGCAAGGGCGTTCTTGGCAATCCGTGACGCCGCAACCTCAAAGATGCGCGCATGAACAGGATCATAAAAATGGTCTGGACCAACCATAGAGGCGACGCGATCAAACACATCGTTATTGGTCAGAATAGCGCCCAAAAGCTGTTGTTCAGCCTCGATTGAATGCGGCATCTGGTTAGCTGTTTCGACGTTCTCACCGGTTGCGTTAAATGTCGCAATCTCGTTCATGACTCACCCCTTTGTGTCCCTCGTTGTCCTACCTTGGCAGTTCTGCTGACGCCATCTGGAAATGTTGGTGGATAACTAGTGGATAAACTTGTGTGCAATTCGGTTAGACGTCTTCACCTACCACAATTAGTAGGACCTTGTCAGTAAACTACCACCGAGAGGAGGGTTTTTGGCCCACCCGCCGATTCTAAAAGCGATCTGCCCACAGGCTTGGGGATAAATATTGACCTTTGGTTAGGTCGCGCGTGCAGCTGACCATGCTTCTGGATCATGAAGATAGGCATTCACTTCGGACAAGGTTGCTGCATCAAAAGCATTGCGCCGCTTTGCTTCTGCCAGAACGTCCCACCAAGTACACAGGTGCAACAGTTGAACACCGTGGTCACCCAGCGTTTTTTCGACGCCATCGAATATACCGTAGTAAAAGATGACAGCCGTCGCAGAACAGGTCGCCCCAGTATCCCGGATTGCATCCACAAACGAAAGCTTGGAGCCGCCATCTGTCGTTAAGTCCTCAACCAAAAGCACGCGCTGTCCTTCAGTCATCACACCTTCAATGCGGGCATTGCGGCCATACCCTTTTGGCTTTTTGCGGACGTAAGTCATTGGCAAAGAAAGGCGATCTGCAACCAAGGCGGCAAATGGAATGCCTGCTGTTTCGCCGCCTGCGATGTTGTCGATCTGCTCAAACCCGATTTCGCGCATGATGGTGATCGACAAAAAATCCATCAATGTTGATCGGATACGCGGGTATGAGATCAGCTTGCGACAATCAACATAGGTCGGTGCTTGCTTGCCCGACGCATGTGTAAACGGCTCTTTCGCGTTGAAATCAATCGCACCGATCTCAATCAACATGCTGGCCGTCAATCGTGCGATTTCATCTTTGGGCGGATAGGATGTCGGGATCATGTGGGTCTCATCTTCTTTTGGCTCATGATACCCCTCGGTCAGAGGCACCGATTTTTCGTGAAAATGGCGTTAGGCCGAAACGTGCCAGTGTAACGGAAAGCCGGGGTCGAACACGGTGACGTCGCCGTCAGGCGTTGTGATATGCGGCGGATAGGCAATTGGATCGCCCTTGGTCAATGTGATCATATCTTCGTTCACGGGTAGCCCGTAAAAACGCGGACCGTTAAGCGAGGTAAACGCTTCCAATTTGCCAAGCGCGTCGGCTGCGTCAAACACTTCTGCGATACATGACATGGTGTTGGTTGCCGTAAATATCCCTGCACACCCGCATGCCTGTAACTTTGCAGAGTCGGTATGCGGCGCGCTGTCGGTTCCAAGGAAGAATCGTTTGTCACCCGAAATCGCAGCCTGAACGAGGGCTACGCGGTGCGCCTCGCGCTTGGCCACGGGCAAGCAATAGTAGTGCGGTTTGATCCCACCAGCCAGAATGTGGTTCCGGTTGATGATCAAGTGGTGCGTCGTAATTGTCGCGGCAAGATTTTTCGTGTTGTCGCGCACATAATCCACAGCGTCCTGCGTGGTGACATGTTCCATCACGATCTTTAGGTCTTGGTTTTTCTTGCGGATCGGCTTGAGAACTTTATCTATAAATACGGCTTCGCGGTCAAAGATATCAACATCATGATCTGTGACTTCACCGTGGACGCACAAGGGCATTCCAATTTCGGCCATCTTTGCCAAGACAGGGCGGATTTTATCAAAGTTTGCGACACCGGATGCAGAATTTGTTGTCGCCCCCGCTGGGTACAGCTTCACCGCATGCGCTGTTCCATCAGCAAAGGCTGCGGCGACATCATCTGGATCAGTTTCTTCGGTCAGGTAAAGTGTCATCAACGGTTCAAATGACATGTCTTTAGGCAAGGCTGCCAAGATCCGGTCACGGTAGGCACGAGCTTGGTCAGCAGTAACAACGGGCGGCACAAGGTTTGGCATAATAATCGCACGGGCAAAATGGCGGGCCGTTTCCGGCAACACCGCTTGCAGCATTGCCCCATCACGCAGGTGCAAATGCCAGTCATCTGGGCGCCGTATGACAAGTTGTGTGATCGCTTTATCTTTCATGCGCACGGAATACACGCTCTTCACTAAGATCACAATGTCGCTTGCATGGCATTGCGCGACGGGCATATTCAAAGCAACGAAACATAAAGGGGATAGACCATGTTTGGATTTTTGATCGCTATTGGTGCTGGCTTTTTGGTCCCGCAACTTGAGGCACCTATCGCACGACCTGTGATTGCGCGTCTGCGAAAGGTGTTCCCGCTTGAAGTAGGAGAGGGCAGGACCATCGCATTTATGATTGCTATGTTGATTGCGGCGTTTGTGGCGTCAATCTTTGACACAGGCCAGCCTATCGGACTGAGCATTGGCTTGATCCTTGGGTATTTCGGCACCCGAATCCTAGCAGCAGTAAACGGAAACGCGGGCTAACTGGCCGCTTTGCAACGTGTGTGGTGGTGGATTCTGTGGTCAATTGTGCCCAAAACAAGGCGTCTGTTGCCAAATCATGTGCGATGCATTTTCTGCTAAAATGGGTCTGCCAAAAACCTGTAATGGTGAGTGTTGATCAACGTGGCTTCAATTCGACCTATTTACCCAGAATCTGATGAACGGTGCGCCAACCTTATTTATATGGCCCATTCCCTACAATTTCACGTCTGATTTGCTAATTATTAGCAACGTTATTTGACTTTAAGCGGATAGAAACTGCGGTCATGTATTGTTTCGAAATCCGGGAAGGACTGTTCAAAGTCTTTCAACCGCTTGGCAAAGTTAAGGCAATTGTGTGACGATCATTTGATTAAGTAAGGGGATGAAGATGCTTAGAACAATCACTTGTGCGGTAGGACCCGTATTTGCGCTGGTTTCGGGTGTAAACGGTGCTGCTGCTGGATGTCTCAATGAAGAAGATATGCGGCGGGGGATTGTCGTAACCTTTGAAAATCAATCTTCGGTTGCAATGCGACGGACGCAAATGGGCCTCGTTGAAGTCACAGAGACTTATGCCTCAGAAGATTTGACGATTAAATTTACCGGCCAACATGGTCTTTATTTTACAGAAGAAGTGACCTTGCGGGCTGCACGGCCTGAAAATGCGTCACGTCTTGAGATTGTTTTTGATACGTCCGCCGCTCCCTTGCCTGAGCCTGCAATCGGAACTTTTTGGTCGGGAAGCACAACCAACATCTTCCCAGATGGTGTTCAGAGATCAGAATTGTATGACGTGTTTTTCCTTGAGGCACCCGTGACACGTATTTCCGGCTGCGATTACGAGACGATCCATACGATCGTTGAATATCGCTGGCCATCTGATGACTACGGCGTGTCGCTGCTTTACGCATATTTGCCAGCGCTCGACACGGCTTATATTCTGTCCAGCAGCTCCGCGTTGTCAGAGGTTGGCGTGAACATTCCCGTAGCGATTGAACCCGCCACGTTCTGAGTTGCCATATTTTAATATGACATAAAGACGCTCGCTATTCGGCCGCCTTTATTTTGAGTGGTCGATAAGGTCGATAGCCTTGTCCCGTCAATGTTTCAAATTGATCTTCGAAATAGCGCGTGTGACCGGCCCGCATAGCATGCGCACAGACATTCACGGCTAAATCCATGCGGTCCCGCTTCATTGTCTGATTAAAGAGGTTGCGTAGATAAGGCGCATAATCCCGGCGTGCGCGCAGCAATTTGCCAAAGCTCTGACTGCCCAAGTCTCCCGACATGGCGTCATGCACCAACACATCTAAAATATCTAAACCGTCAAGGGCGCGGTCCAATCGTTGGCCAAGGCCGTAACAGCGCAAAGGCGTCATGTTTGGTTTCGTGAACAGTGCCGCATGAACTGCGTCCATCATTTGATGGGGGTCAAACGCAATGTAGGCACGTTCCGCCGCATCAATCATATCAGGCGCATAGCCATAACGGCTTGAGAAATCCTTGATACGCTGAGTGCGATAGCGTTGATCAAAGCCTGTAATTCGTGGATTAAGCGTTGCTTGTGGGCGAATGGCAAGCACGCGGCAGCCGGGGGCTGCGACGCTAAAGGCGGTTGCCGCATAAGCGCCTGCATTGGCCCCGTAAAATAAAACGTCGTCGAAATCCTCGAAGAAGCCGTCATCAATTAATCGGTCAAAGTATCGGTAGACCCGATCTTCGCGGAACCAACTCTCTGAATGGGCGTAGATACCCAAATGCGACCAACCTTTTTCACGTACAAAATGAAAGCCGAATGGTTCTGCCGCTTTGCTGCGATCATTAATGGTTTCCGCGTTTTCAAACGTCACAAAAAGTTTTGTTCCAGCATCAATGAACGCCGCCGCGTGCTCTGCGAGAGGTTCGTAATGACCTAAGTCCACGGACACCTCTTCGAGACGGGCAAACCAAGCATCACCCTTCAAGCCAGAAAGGCGCGAATCAATATCAATTCGGGTGTCTTTGGTCATCGTGATCTCCAGCAGCGGGGTTCATCACCTTCCTAGTCCGGCAATGCGGCAAAATTAAGCAGAGGTGTGCCTGTTTTGCGGTTTTTCATGATTAAAAGAAGGCTTGGAGGCCTGTTTGTGCGCGACCCAAGATCAATGCATGCACATCATGCGTTCCTTCATAGGTGTTTACAGTTTCCAAATTCACCATATGGCGCATGATTTGGAAGTCTTCAGAAATGCCGTTGCCGCCATGCATATCACGTGACGTTCGCGCAATATCCAAAGCTTTACCGCAGTTATTGCGTTTCATGAGGCTGATCATCTCGGGTGCTGCTTTGCCTGCATCCAGTAGACGCCCAACTTGCAAAGCGCCTTGCAGCCCCAATGAAATTTCGGTCTGCATATCGGCCAGCTTTTTCTGAAACAGCTGGGTTTGCGCAAGTGGCTTGTTAAATTGTTTGCGGTCCAGACCGTATTGGCGCGACGCATGCCAGCAGAATTCGGCAGCCCCCATCACGCCCCATGCGATTCCGTAACGCGCCCGGTTTAAGCAACCAAACGGTCCTTTCAGACCTTGTACGCCGGGCAACAGGGCATCCTCGGACACAGCGACATCTTTCATCACGATCTCGCCAGTGACTGAGGCCCGTAACGATAGTTTGCCGCCAATCTTGGGCGCACTTAGGCCTGCCATGCCCTTGTCCAGCACAAACCCGCGGATTTTGCCATCATGTGCGTCAGACTTTGCCCAGATGATAAAGACATCCGCGATGGGCGCGTTTGAGATCCACATCTTTGCGCCGTTCAAGACATAGCCATCGGCTGTCTTTTTGGCAGTGGTTTTCATACCTGCGGGGTCGCTGCCTGCATCAGGCTCTGTCAGTCCAAAACAACCAATAAGCGTGCCAGCGGCCAACCCGGGCAAATACTTTTGACGTTGCTCTTCTGATCCGTAAGCTTGAATCGGGTACATCACCAATGACGACTGCACCGACATCATCGATCGATAACCGCTGTCTACCCGCTCTATCTCGCGGGCTATCAGGCCATAGGTGACGTAATTGGCACCAAGACCACCATAAGCTTCTGGAACTGTCGCTCCAAGAAGGCCTGCATCACCCATCTGCTTAAAAATACCAGGGTCGGTGGTCTCTTCACGATAGGCGTCAATGACCTTGGGCTGAAGAATATCTTGTGCAAAGGTGCGCGCCGCATCGCGCAGCATCCGCTCATCCTCAGAAAGCTGGTCTTCCAGCCGCAAGGCATCGGTCCAGTCAAATGGCCCAAGATCTGGGCCATGGCCCGCCGCGTGCGGTGCAGTTGGTGTTGCGGCAACTTTCATTGGGGACTCCTTTGCGGTTTTGCCGAATGTTACGCCCCAGTTTGGGTGGATACAATGCTTTGTGACGCCCTTTGAACACTGGGTGACTTGACGCCGCACAGTAGGGGTGCAGCTATAGGGACAACCGGGAGAACAAGATGAGCTTTGAATCGATAGATGCTGTCCAAGCGGAGTTGGCAGGCACAGGTTATGTCTGTGACCGGGCGCTAGCGACCGTGGTGTTTTTGGCTTTGCGGCTTGGGCGGCCTTTGTTCCTTGAAGGCGAAGCCGGCACGGGTAAGACAGAAATTGCAAAAGCCATCGCAGCGGCCCTTGGGCGGCGTTTGATCCGGTTGCAATGCTACGAAGGACTTGATGCGTCCTCAGCCGTGTACGAATGGAACTTCGCAGCCCAGATGATCGCAATTCGAACCGGAGAGGCAAAGGCAGATTTATTCTCTGATGCGTATTTGATTGAACGTCCCTTGCTAGAGGCTATGCGCCCACAGCCCGGCGGGGCGCCGGTTCTCCTCATCGACGAAATCGACCGCGCTGATGCCCCGTTTGAAGCGTTCCTGCTTGAAGCGCTGTCAGATTTTCAAGTCACGATTCCCGAACGTGGCACGATCAAAGCACCTGAACCACCAATTGTCATCCTCACCTCGAATCGTACCCGTGAAGTCCACGATGCGCTTAAGCGCCGGTGTCTGTATCACTGGGTTGGCTATCCAGACTTTGCGCGAGAGATGGAGATTCTTGAGGCGCGCGCGCCCGAAGCAACCAAAGAACTTTCCCAAGAGGTTGTCGCATTTGTCCAACGTCTTCGGGCGGAAGACCTGTTCAAGAAACCCGGCGTTGCCGAAACTATCGACTGGGCAAAATGCCTGCTGGCCCTTGATGTCCTCACCCTATCCCCCGAAGTGATCGCAGACACGCTTGGCGCAGTCCTCAAGTATCAGGATGACATTCAGCGCCTGCAAGGGTCCGAAGCCAAGAAAATCCTCGATGACGCCCGCGCGAGTATCCCTGCATGAGATCGTGCAATGACCCTGCAATCAGGCCGATTCTTCATTTTGCCATAACAACTCCACGGGGGTCTGGGGGTGTGAAACCCTCAGCGCGGAACGCATGAAGCTCCCTCCATTATCCCTCCCTGACGACCCGAAATTGGCCCAGAACATCACCCACTTCGGCAGGGCATTACGGCGTGCGGGTTTGAACATCGGACCGGGCCGGATCACTGACGCTATTCTCGCGGTCAATGCTGCAGGCTTCACAAGCAAGACCGATTTTTACTGGACGCTACACGCCTGTTTTGTGAGTAGGCCTGAGGATCGTGCAGTCTATGCCCAGATCTTCCGCCTCTATTGGCGCGATCCGCAGTTCATGGAACATATGATGGCGTTTCTCACACCAGCCGTGCGGGGGGTGCAGGAAGATCGCAAAGCAGCGGCGGCGGAACGGCGTGCTGCCCAAGCATTGCTGGACCAACAGGATTCAGAGCTTCCCGAAGGAAAAACAAACGAGGATGAGGTAGAGGTCGACATCGACGCGAGCCAAACCACATCTGGTGAAGAACATCTGAAAACGCTGGATTTTGAACAGATGAGCATTGCTGAGATGGCCCGTGCCAAACGCATTCTCAGTACCTTACGTCTGCCCGTACCCCCAATCCTAAGTCGGCGCACACAAGCCCTTCCGGGCAGAATGCCCGATTGGCGCAATACAATGCGGCAGGCCATGCGCTATGGCGGTGATATCAACAAATTTGCAACCAAACGCCCCCGCATCCGGTATCCCAATCTTGTGGTGCTGTGCGATATCTCAGGGTCAATGTCGCAGTATTCGCGTGCAGTGCTGCATTTTGTCCACGCGGTGGCCAACAAGCAGGGGCAAGGCTGGGCGCATGTGCATGCGTTTACGTTTGGAACGCAACTTACGAACATCACTCGACACATGCGCACACGCGACGTTGATGCAGCGCTTGCCGCGGCGGGCGCTCAGGCGCAGGATTGGGAAGGTGGGACACGCATTGCCGCAAGTCTTGATCGGTTCAACCGCGATTGGTCGCGCCGTGTGATGGGGCAGGGTGCGGTTGTCTTGCTGATTACGGATGGGCTTGATCGGGATGGGGATGCAGATTTGTCGCGGGTTATGGAACGCCTGTCATTGACGGCGCGCCAAGTGATTTGGTTGAATCCGCTGCTGCGATATGATGGTTTTGCGCCCAAGGCACGCGGTATCGCGCAGATGCTTCCGCATGTGGATACGTTTAGGGCAGGTCACAATATTGCGTCCCTTGAAGGTGTTGCACAGGCGCTGTCGCAGCCGCAAGACAGTGGCGACAAACGTAAATTCATGGCGCTGATAAACCAAACAAAACCGCAGGAAACCACTCGGCTTGGTTGGTCATTGGCATCCAAGCTTGCCACGTTGGACAATAAGTCATGACGCATATTGATGGATGTTCAGAGTGGCACAAATACCTTCACAAGTGAGCTGACAAGGAACGTTGCTATGACTGAAACCAACTATGTCAAACGCGCCTATGACTGGCACCACGCAGGGCGCAAAGTCGCGCTCGCGACGGTGGTGGAAACATGGGGGTCAGCCCCGCGTCCGGTTGGCAGCCTACTTGTGATCGACGGGGATGGCGCCATGGAAGGCTCTGTTTCTGGCGGTTGCGTCGAAGGTGCGGTGATCGTCGAAGCGTTGGAGGCATTGGAAGACGGTAAACCACGTTTACTGGAGTACGGTGTCAGTGATGATGAGGCATTTGCCGTTGGGCTTGCCTGTGGTGGCCGAATCCGTGTGTTGGTTGAGCCGATTGGGACTGTCATGCCAATGGCCGTTTTGGACGAGATCGTTGCCGCCGCTGAAGAAAATATGCCAATTTCTTATGTCGTCGATCTTGAGGGAAATATGCGCCGCACAGCGTCCCCGTTAGAATTTCCAGATCGGTTTCGGTCTGATAAATCTGGGGTTGAGGGCGATGGGCGTACTTTTGTTGCGATCCATAACCCACCGCTGCGGATGGTGATCGTGGGTGCCGTACATATCACCCAACATCTTGTGCCGATGGCTCGTGCCTGCGGCTACACGCCGATCATCATAGACCCACGTGGGGCATTTGGGTCAGAGGCACGCTTTCCGGGTGAGGTGATCCTTGATGATTGGCCGGATGCAGCCCTCGCGGCCCTAAAGCCAGATGCACGAACAGCCGTCGTAACATTGACGCATGATCCCAAGCTCGATGATCCAGCCATAATGATGACCCTACAATCTGAGGCATTCTACCTTGGTTGCCTTGGGTCTACGCGTACCCATGCCAAACGCGTGGAACGGCTGAAGATGGCGGGGTTTTCGCCTAATCAAATAGGTCGCATTCACGCCCCGGTTGGTTTGAATATTGGCGGTAAGTCCCCGGCTGAAATTGCAGTTAGTATTATGGCGCAGATCACTGATGTGTTGCGCAAAAAATGAAGATTAGAACATGCCCAATTGGCTGATGGTCAAAGGTATGATGCTGACGAAAAGCGGTATTTTCAAATATTCTGGTTGCAAAGTTTGCTCGGTGGCGGGCACGTGCATTGAGCTGGGGTATCAAACGTTTGCCACGTTATGCTGCCAAGGCAAGGGCTGAGGTTCCGGTGGCTTACTTAACGAAAGTCTCGCGTGGGGCTTATCAATG
Source organism: Yoonia sp. (assembly GCA_028822885.1). GTDB lineage: Bacteria > Pseudomonadota > Alphaproteobacteria > Rhodobacterales > Rhodobacteraceae > Yoonia. The sequence goes on from JAPKCP010000063.1 coordinate 11,686, forward strand.
CGCAGTCCCACGAAAAAGGCCCCGCGCATTGCAACGCAGGGCCTCTTAAATTTTCTGAAAAACTGCTTACTTTGGCAGTGGTCCGATCAGCATAACCATTTGGCGACCTTCCATTTTTGGAAAGTTCTCCACGCGGCCAGCTTCTTTGGTATCTTCAGCAACGCGTTCCAGCAGTTTCCTACCCAAGTCTTGGTGGGCCATTTCGCGGCCACGGTAACGCAGTGTGATCTTCACCTTGTCGCCGTTTTCCAAGAATTTGTACACATTGCGCATTTTCACATCGTAATCATTGCTGTCCGTATTGGGACGGAACTTAACTTCTTTGATTTCAATGATCTTTTGCTTCTTACGGGCCTCAGCTTCTTTCTTCTGAGTCTCGTATTTGAACTTACCAAAATCCATGATCTTGCAGACAGGCGGATTTGCGTTGGGAGAAATCTCTACCAAATCAAGGCCAGCATCTGCCGCCATAACCATAGCGCGTTCAGGCGTCACAACGCCCGCATTCTCGCCGTCCGCCCCGATAAGGCGGATCTCTGTTGACCTAATCCGTTCGTTGATTCGGGGGCCAGTGTCGCGCTGTGGTGGCGCGTTATGGGGTCTGCGTCCTATGGTCTTTATCCTTTGGTCGTTAATCTCGTTGCAAAACCAACCTAATGCGCCCGGGTGACAGCTTCAACCCGCAATAATTGGGCGAAATGGATGAAATTTCCCCTGAGTGTTACCTTTTACTCTACAATCACATCTGACATATCACGCGTGAGTCTCAATACTGAGACGTTTATCTTGTAGTGGAAGGAACACCCAATGAGAGCGACAATCATCGTCATTGTGGCCGCTGTACTCGGTTTTTTTGGATATCAGATGGGGGTCAACGGGAACAATCCGTCACAGGCACTCGGTTTGAGCCCATCAACCGCTGAGATTATGGCTCAAGAAGCTGACGCTGCAGCGGCAGCCGCTGCTGCTGCCGAAGCGGCTGCCGCTGAAGAAGTCGCACGCGTTGCTGCCGAAGCAGAAGCAGAAGTTGCACGCGTTGCAGCGGAAGAAGCCGCCGCCACGGCTGCCGCTGAAGCAGAAGCCATTGCAGAAGAAGCCGCTGCTGCTG
>JAPKCP010000002.1 GCA_028822885.1 Yoonia sp.
ATATCATCTGTGCCAAAAATAGATTCAGCGCGATCTTTAAAGATCTCCAATTGCTTATCTAAGTCAACACTTGCGATTTCGTCCGGCAGTCCAAGAGCAGTCTGAATGACTTCACGCAAAGGCGCATTACCCAGCAACGTGAACCACTGCGCGTTCAAAGACTTGGCTGCACTAATAACATCGCCGAATGCGGTTTCAACGTTCAAGGCCAGTCGTAACTGATTGTCTTGTTGACCAACAGCCACTTCAAATGATTGCCTTTCAAACCTGTTAATTATGTCATCTGCAAAGATATCCGTACTGGTCAAAGGTTGCGCAAAATCACCAAACCCAAATGCTCTAGAGAAATCAGCATAGCGGCTGTCAGCTAACCGATTCGAAAGCGCTGCGTCATCAGTCGTTCCATCCTCTAATATCTTCTGGATAAAGAACTTGTTTTCGATGTCCGCCTCGAGGCCAAACGCACCAAGCGCTACGCTGAGGAGATCCCGGTCATTAATCAGATCTTCAGCCTTTAACACTTTCCCAATTTCCTCGCGAAACTTATCAGTTACGCGTTTGATCGGTTGACTTTCATCAAATGCCGCTTGTTGTTGATCAAGTGTGCGCTCCAAAAACCGCCAGCCAGAATATCCAGATATTGGCACTAGTGGCTGAAAATTCACTGCTGTTTCACTGCTAGGAGCCGCGCCTCTCTTGGGAGCAAAGACCGCAATGACTTTAAAGTGCGGTAGAAGTCATTTTGGGATGTCGCTTCCGTCGCCGCAGAAAGTTGCTCTCGGCTGTCTGAATCACAAAGCGCTTGGCTCAGTTGCTCGATATCTTGCAAAATCTGAATTTTCGCATTTTCCCTGTCAGCGTCACCGGACAAGACAAGTTGCGCAATATAGCAAACACGACGCACTGGTGTATTCACTTCATCGGGCCTCAAAGCATCACGCAGACGCAAAATATTTGCATTTGGTGTCAAGATTGAAAGTCTGCTACGCCGGTCACCATTTTCGATCACAGCCCCGTTAACAAGCACTCTTTCCTTTGGGTTAAGTTTTAGAACTAATCCTGACATCTATTGCCCCTGCTCAGTATTCAATCCGCGCATCATGGACGTATTTATTTCAATGAGGGCATCTATTGTCACTTCGCCACGAAGTGCCTTTGCACTGTGAAAATCAGTGAATTCAGCAAGATAAAAAATTTGAGCGCGAAGCTCTGCTGGGAACTCATTGCCGTGTCCGGCAACATCATTTGCGAGCACGTGCCAGAGCTTCCGATTATTATGCAGTGCTTCAACGAAACCAGCAAAATTCTGTCTTTTATTCTCTGATGCCCAACGCAGCCTAGCAGTTAGTTTCCCAAGGATTTGAGCTTCAACATCTCGGTCAGATTTAAGCGGGAATTTGGTAGGGGCATAAGCCTGTCGAGCAAGTTCAATTGCGTTCACGGTAAGTCCTTCCGGGACGATATGGAACGAAATACGGTTTTACCGTATTCAGCGGTTTGAGGAGGGCCTGTCAATTGGCCCTCCGTTTAACTGGCTTATCTGAACAGTGACAAGATCGACTGTGGTGCCTGATTTGCAATGGATAAAGACTGCACTGCAAGCTGCTGTTGAACCTGCAGGGCCTGCAACCTTGCTGACGTCTCCTCCATATTTGCATCAACCAAAGCACCGATTCCTGACTTCAAGCTATCAGAAAGAGACGATACAAAATTGCTCTGGATCTCAATCCGTCCTTCAGACGAACCAAACGACGCAGCAGCATCAATAGTTGTTTGAATAAGAGCTTCGAATGCGTTCAGTGATCCCTTGGCACCGTTCAATGTCGACACATCAAGCTCAGCAAGCAATTCCAGCCCGCCCCCAATTGTGCCACCAGTCGTAACTGCCTCGGTAAAATCGACATCAACTCCAGAATTATTGGTAAAGGTCACGTCCATACCAGAACGCGTAACTTGGATACCATTGTCACCACCAAGCCCATTAGAATCAAATGCGTATGCTGCACTTGCCTGCAGACCCTTTGCGATGTCTGTAAGTGTGTCGCCGTCACGTGCAACATACTGAGCTGTAAATGTGGTAGCACCACCACCTACGTCAACATCGAGAGAATAGCTGTCACCAGCTAACACATCTTTACCCTGCCGATCAGCTGTCGCAGCTGCGTCCCCAACGATACTAACTGTGCTGACACCACCGCCTGCAGCTGCCGTGCCCGCGCTAACAGTAATAGCACCACCATCAATGTCGGAACCAACGCCCAGAACAGAACTTTGCGTTCCAAGATCCTGCTTCGCAGCAGCGATCGAAGACGACGAAACAGTACCATCTGGACCTCGGTCAAGCGAGGACAGTACATTTATTTCACCACTGCCAGCGTTATCAACGATATCGGCAATTGCGGTGCCTCCATTTTCTGTATTGGACAGCAAGTTAAGCCCATTAAACTGAGCCGCACCTGCGATCGAAGTGATCTGATCTCGCAAAGAATCTAAGTCGGCTTGAAGTTTTTCCCCATCGAAGTTTTCTTCGTTCGCAGAAATAACCTTGCCTTTAATATCGTTCAACAAGTCCGTGATTTGCTCAGCGCCGTTGCGCGCAACGGCAACTGTTGACTGGCCGAGCGAAAGGCTTTCGGAGATCGCCTTGAAACCCTTAACGTCAGATTCCATTACTTTGGAAATGGCCCATACGGCAGAGTTGTCTTTTGCGCTAGCAATAGATTTACCAGTTGAAATCGCTGATTGCGTATCAGAAAGGTTACTATTGACTGCCTTCAGCGTTTGAAGCGCAACCATTGCACTATTGTTTGTCAGTATACTAGACATGTATCAGAGTCCTTATTTTTGCGCATTTTACGCAGATTTTGGGGATTAGATCTCAGTGGATCAGCGGGTTAACTTGTAGCGCCGTTCTGGCGATTTACATGCCGCAGAGCCGCGACCTGTCCATTCTAGATATGTCCCTTATGCAGGTAGGGTATTGAACAAATCCTTAATTCACGGCCAAAAAATTATTCTATTTTTAAAAAAATAATTAATATCTACACGCTGTTAGAGTGGTACAAATATCAATTTCTTCCAGCGTCCCATCTTTATTATAGACAGATACTTGGCCAGAGGTTAATTCTGTCACCAGCAAATGACGTTGTGCGGACTGAACACCAGCGATGACTGACTCAATAATAGTCTGATTTCGCACTATATCTTCAGACAACCCACGAAGATCCTCCGTTGAAAGTTTTTCAGTCAGCAACAGCTCTAACAATGACTCTTTCGCAGTACCTAAATTGTTCAAGGCATCAAGATTTCCACTCAATGCTGCATCACGCTCTTGGAGGAGTAAGTCTTGCAACTTAACAAGAGCCAATTTACCCATCAGCACGCTCCTTCATTGCATCGAATAACGCCTCAGCAAGACCAATTCCCCCAGCTTTCGCCATTTCAGTGGCTTGTGCATCTCGCAAGAATGATCCGAATTGTTCTTCCCCCACACCACCACCAAATGTTTGCCGCGCCTCACCAACACCTGCAGATTTCAGCATTTCAGACAGAAACGTTGCCTCCAGCTTGATCGCCACATCTGTTAGCGCGCTGTCCCTTTTACTTAGGGCCTCAGAATTAGTCGTTTGTAATTTGGTGGCTAGAGTATCTGATAGCATGGCATTCTCCCTTTATGCTGTGTGTATCCGCGATGTCAGTAAACAATTGGTAAGCTTTTTATACTATTGATGGAAAATACCTCGGCTGGAGAAACGATGTCAGAAGCACCTCCAATTATTAAAGTGGCACACAGCAATACCTCCGTGAAGGGTAGCAAGTATATAATTAATGCAAATATTTCTGATATTTATTCTGGTGATATATTTATCAAATTATTAGCATCACAGTTCACGAATACAAATTTGGTTCCAAAAGAGACTACAGAAAAAAACTTGCTTGATAAAGGGATAGAGATTGCCTTACCCAATGATATAAAAAATACTACTGAAGACAGTGCCATATCTCAAATCGATCTTGTCCAAATTGAAGGGCAATTGCCAAAAATGATTCCCAAAAGGGGAGAAGTGACGAGCAACGAGCTAAACACTCCATTGAGCACCTCTCACACCCATCAAAAAATCAGGGTGCAAGCTGCCATCTTTACCAGTTATCAGCAAAATATTAAGGTGCCACGATCAACATCAATTGAAAACAAAGTCGAGGCCGCGCTGACGTCAGAGGGCCTCGAAGGGCAACCAAGTGGACCAAACGCGCAAACTGCGTCAGAGGTTTTTGCGGAGACTGAACCAAAACAAAGAACGACACATGATCCCGTTGAGCTAGCAAAAAAATTCACAGTACAAACCAATGGCGACGAGCCCAAACAAGCGAAACTAACGGCTGCTGATTCCGCGATTCCTTCAAAACCTGATGCGATCTTGGGTGCAAGCAACGAAAACTCGCGATCAATGCCGCCGGCGTCTGCACCGCCAAAGGCAGTAACTCAGCAGCCTCCGGCGCCAGTTTCAGCTAGCTCGCCACTCCAGTCTGGACGTTTGAAAGACATTGCCCAAGCTACTATAGACGCACCTAAACAAAATGCGCCTGAAGAACCAAGATCAACAGCGCTACTCGGTGAGCAAACACGTCCCAAAACAACAGCCTATGCACTTGTTCACGAGATGAAGGCTGCGACACCAGCGGTTAATTCTATGTCATTTCCCTTAGTCGCTCGGCAAGAAGTTGACTCAAGGTCAACAGACAGTTTGGATCTTGGCCTACAATTTGAAACTTCAGCCAGACCCGCTCAAGGGACACAAAGCACCGCAGTGCCGACATCACTCCAACACTTTCACCAAGACGCACGCCAGATCGCAAACCAACTGGCAGCTCAGTTTCCGAAGCAAAGGGACAACACGACAGTAATCAGATTAAACCCAAACGAGTTAGGTTATGTGCGAATGACAATGCGAAACATCGACGGCGTCATGTCTATGACAATCTTGGCAGAACGCCCCGAAACAGCTGAGATCATGCGGCGCAATATCAGCGACCTGGAACAGGAATTTCAGTCTTTGGGCTTTGAGAACCTAAGTTTTGAATTCGATGACAATAGCCCCCAGCGAGATAGCCCTGCGGCTCAAGACATTTTGCAAGACATCGAAAAAATTGATCACCAGCTGTCCATAAACCCAGAAAATACCCCCTATGCGACTGCCGACGGCCGTCTTAATCTCAGACTTTGAGGACACTATGGAAATAACCCAAACACAAGCCAATGCCACCGTTTCTGCACCGACTGCCCAACAAGCAACATCTAAAAAGGAAATTAGCTCAGATTTTGAAACTTTTTTGCGCATGCTTACGGTTCAAATGCAGAATCAAGATCCGCTCGACCCTGTTGATTCATCCGATTATGCTGTCCAACTTGCTACATTTTCAAATGTAGAGCAACAAGTGCAAACCAACGATTTGTTGCGTGAACTCAAGGGGCAGCTTGGCCTCACAGGTATCGCGCAAATGGCCGATTGGGTTGGAAAAGAAGCACGCGTTGTAGCACCTGTTGAAATTGATGGTGCGCCGATTAAGCTTTTCCCATCACCTGCCGCGGCAGCTACTGATGCGGACATTGTGGTCCGTGACGCTTCAGGTTTTGAAGTAACGCGATTTACGGTTCCCGCAACAGCTGAACCTGTCGAATGGGCTGGCTTTACCGCAGACGGCTTTCCGGTCCCACCCGGACTATATACTTTTGACGTAGAGAGTTTTGACGGTGAAAAATTGCTAGAAACATCTCAAGCCGCTGTTTATGCGACCATAGATGAGATTCAGAAGACCGCAGAAGGTGATACGCTTGCAGTTCTCAAAGGTGGGACAACAATACCAACCGACGACATTACCGCGATCAGGAATGCGGCTAGCACTTAGAGAATGTGACCGAACCAAATGGCCAAGGCCGTTAGTGCGCCCCCTGCGAGCATCCAAGCAAGAGGGCGAAGAGGCGATGGGTGCCCTTGATCTTGCGTAGGCTCAGTCTGCCGGATGATCGCAGCTTCGGCAATTGCGGGCAAACGGGACCCATAGCGCGACAGCACAACTGCAGTCTTCATCAAGTCTTGGAGAACGGCCTTTGGACCGATGCTGTCTTTGATGTATGCCTCAACGATCGGGCGTGCATCTTCCCAAATGTTCATTTTGGGATTCATTGATCGCGCAACCCCTTCAACAACAACCATTGTTCTTTGCAAGTGGATCAGCTCGGTACGCGTTTCCATGCCAAAGCGTTCCGTGACTTCGAACAAATAGGACAATAGCCGCGCCATCGAAATGCGCGTGGCGTCCATTCCAAAGATTGGCTCCCCCACAGCGCGCAGAGCGCGCGCAAATTCATCAACATCCTGATGAGCAGGAACATATCCTGCCTCAAAGTGCACTTCGGCGACACGTTTGTAATCCCGCCGAATAAAACCGTACAGAATCTCAGCGTAAACCCGCCGTGTATACTCATCAATGCGGCCCATGATCCCAAAGTCATAAGCAATGATGTCACCATTCGCGGCAATTTTCAGATTGCCCTGATGCATATCACCGTGAAAGTAACCATCGCGCAGCGCATGGTTCAAGAACATCTGCAGGATACGAGTCGACAGTTCCTCTCTATTATGGCCCGCGGCATCAATGGCCTCATTGTCACCAGCATTTACACCCTCGGCCCAGTCAAGCGTCATGACCCGGCGGCCTGACAAATGCCAACGGATACGCGGTACCGAAAAACCAGCATCATCAGCCGTATTATCTGCAAATTCAGACGCGGCGGATGATTCCAAACGTAGATCAAGCTCCCCAAGCACTACACCTTCGAAGTGCGTAATCACCTCCATCGGGCGTAAACGACGCGAAGAAGGGGACAAAACTTCAATCGCACGCGCTGCAAAATAAAATGCGTCAATATCTTTACGGAAGGCTTTTTCGATCCCTGGGCGCAATACCTTTACAGCAACGGCATCACCAGTATCCGCCAAATGAGCTTTGTGAACTTGCGCAAGTGAAGCCGCCGCGACAGGTTCCGAAAAGGAGGTGAACGCTTGCTCAACGGTTTGACCTAACTCGCGCTCAACCTCATCTTTTGCTTCTTGCATCGAGAAGGGCGGCAGTTTGTCCTGTAAAACACGCAGCTGGATCGCCATGTCATCGCCAACGACGTCAGGCCGCGTTGAAAGTATTTGCCCAAACTTAATGTATGCCGGACCCAAAGCTGTCAAAGCACGCGGCACCGGTGGCGTGTTTGCGTCACCTTTGTAGCCAAGCCATTGGAAGGGCCAAACAATCGTACGGAAAACACCTCTGACCAAAGGTGGCGTATCTAGCGCTTCGAGCACAACTTTCATCGCACCTGTTCTTTCAAACGTAGCGCCTGTCCGGATTAACCGTATAATGTTGTGGGGGCCACGCATATCAGAGTTTCCAGCCAGAATGTAATGCAGCGACACCCATGGTCATGTTCCGGAATTTCGCGTTTTCGAATCCAGCAGTGCGGACCATTCCAAGGAACGTTTCTTGGTTAGGGAAGTTGCGGATTGACTCGACAAGATACTGGTAACTGTCACTATCGTTGGCAATTAGCTTGCCCAGCCGAGGAATGACATTGAACGAATAAGCGTCATAGGCGGCTTGCATCATTGGGTTGGGCAACTGCGAAAACTCCAGCACCATCAAACGCCCACCTGGACGCAGGACACGGTATGCCTCATTCAAGGCCTCTTGCGGACGCGTCACATTTCTTATGCCAAAAGAAATCGTATAGACATCAAACGTGCTGTCCTCAAACGGCAGCGCCATCGCGTCGCCAACAACCCAATCGAGGCTATCAGACATCTGCCCAGCCTCAGCCCGCTTACGACCTTCAACCAACATCGGCTCTGTTATATCGAGAACAGTTGCGTGCCCACGTCCTGCCCTTTTCAAAAACCGAAAAGAAATGTCTCCCGTCCCGCCCGCCACATCCAACAGTTTTTGCCCCGGACGTGGTGCGAGCCAATCCATCATCGCATCCTTCCAGATCCGGTGGATTCCAACGGACATCACGTCGTTCATAATGTCGTATTTTGAGGCTACTGAGGAAAACACGTCCTGCACGCGGCCCGCTTTTTCCTCTTCCCGAACGGTTTCAAACCCAAAATGGGTAGTATTGTCGTCGCTCATGGGCTTGCCGTCCTTTGTACTTCATCCCAAGTATAGGACGCTCAGGGTGGCATACAACGTCCTCCCCCTATAAGGAAAGCACGCCATGCCTGAATTACCAGAGGTCGAGACAGTCCGTCGCGGGCTTGCCCCCGTGATGGAAGGTGCGGTGATTGCACAAGCTGACGTAAACCGTCCCGATTTGCGGTGGCCGTTTCCCGATAAGATGGCGGATCGCTTGGCGGGGCAAAAGGTACTTGGGCTGCGCCGCCGGTCAAAATATATACTGGTAGACCTCGAAAGTGGTGAAAGTCTGCTGATCCATCTTGGCATGTCGGGTCGCATGTTGATTTCGGGTCATACCGTCGGGGACTTTCATCACGACCATCCTGCGCCCGCCAAGCATGATCACGTCGTACTTCACATGGATGGTGGTGTCCGAATCACATTCAACGATGCCCGCCGTTTTGGTGCGATGGATCTTATGCAGACGGATCAGCAGGAAAATCATTGGCTGATCCGCGATTTGGGACCCGAACCACTTGGTAACACATTTCACGAAGCCTACATCGTGGAACGCCTTAAGGGACGTAATACCCCAATTAAATCAGCACTGCTCGACCAAAGAATCGTCTCAGGCCTTGGTAACATTTATGTTTGTGAAGTTCTGTTTCGGGCAGGCATTAACCCAAAACACAAAGCGGGACAGCTTGCGACGTCGCGCGTGGCAGGCCTCGTTCCTATAATTCGAGATGTACTTAATGAAGCCATTGCAGCGGGCGGATCGTCCTTAAAAGACTACCGTCAGGCAGACGGCGAACTTGGGTATTTTCAGCATGGTTTTCAAGTATATGACCGCGAAAGCCAACCGTGTGTCACCCCTGATTGCGACAAGAAAATAGAGCGAATCGTTCAATCGGGCAGATCGAGTTTCTTTTGTCCGCAATGCCAAAGATAGCTTGATCACGGTCGCGATTTTCGTCACCACAAGAGTCTGAGAAACAACATGGACTGCCCTTCATGGCCTATGAAACAATCAACGTTGATGTCACTGACTATGTGGCGACCATCACCCTGGACCGTCCGGACGCTCTCAATGCGCTGAATCAAAAGCTCTTGGGTGAGGTTTGCAAGGCCCTCGAAGAGGCAGATGCGAGCGAAAAGGTTCGCTGCATTATTATAACTGGCTCCAGCAAGGCATTTGCTGCGGGGGCTGACGTAACTGAAATGGCAGAACAGTCCTTTGTGGATATGTTCATGAAAAATTTCTTCACGGCCGAAGCCACCCGTTTCAACAACACCCGCAAGCCGATTATTGCAGCGGTTGCAGGCTACGCGCTTGGCGGTGGATGTGAATTAGCGATGATGTGCGACTTTATCATTGCGGCCGACAACGCGAAGTTTGGCCAACCCGAGATCAACCTTGGCGTAATAGCAGGCATCGGCGGCACGCAGCGGCTGACCCGCTTTGTCGGCAAATCCAAAGCAATGGATATGCATCTGACCGGCCGCTTTATGGACGCTGAAGAGGCGGAACGCTCTGGTCTGGTAAGTCGCGTTGTACCCGTCAAGAAACTTCTGGAAGAAGCCCGCACGGCCGCCGTGAAAATTACTGAAAAATCACAGATTGCGACGATCGCAGCCAAGGATGCCGTTAACCGATCCTATGAGACGACGTTGGCTGAAGGCATAAACTACGAACGCCGCTTATTTCAGTCGCTTTTCGCGACCGAAGATCAAGCGGAAGGTATGGCCGCCTTTCAAGAAAAGCGCGAAGCACAGTTCCGCGACAAGTAAGGTCAAAAGCGGCGTTTAGGGCTTCCTTTCTGGCAAGTTTATTCCTATACGCCGCTCAATACATGCGCGTGAGGCCCGCTTTGGCCAGAATCAACCGGTTCTCGAACCCGGTCGGGCCGATTGCGCAGACGATTATCAATTTGCCCCGATCACAGGGCTCAGACAAAGGTACGCATCATGGCTAATACACCACAGGCAAAAAAACGCGCCCGTCAAAACGAAGCTCGTTTCGCAATCAACAAAATGCGCCGTTCGCGCATCCGCACCGAGCTACGTAAAGTTGAAGAAGCGATCGCATCCGGCGACAAAACTGCAGCGGCAGCAGCCCTGAAAATTGCACAGCCAGAACTGATGCGCGGCGTCACTAAAGGCGTTTTCCACAAGAACACAGTGGCACGCAAAATGTCCCGCCTGTCTTCACGCGTCAAGGCACTGGCTTAAACCAAATAGGTCAGTTTCGACTCACTAGTTGTTGTCGAAATGTCACCACCAAGAGCTTCTTAAAAGCGCGCCCAAGTTGGCGCGCTTTTTCTTTGTCGGGGTGCAAACCCAACAATTCCAAAGGCCTTCGGGGCAAGCCTGAGATTCTTTTCCGACCGACCCAGAGTCAAGACCCTTTGTTAAGTTGATATAGCCCCCAAGCCCTTGCTACGTTGTTCGAGCGACTCAGGTCGCAGTGGGGGGACGAAAGAGAATTGGGCTTTTATTGTAACGAATCTGCTATTCGCAATAAGACCATTTCTCATGCAGCAAAGATGAAAACGCTTAGTGCGAGCTAAGCGCTGTCGTCTGGTTGTATTGGCGCTTAATCCGCTTTCGCGGGTGATATTTTCTGTACTCCCAGATGTACTGTTTATGGGTATCTCAACTTTTTTGATGTGTTCTGAGCCCATTGCAGAAAGCGGAATTTGGTGCGCGCTTGTTTTATTACATGCTCGCAAAATGCCCGTTTCTAAAAGAGTAGACAGACGAGCTGTGGGGGCTCGTTGAGACATAAAGACAGTGGGACAACTTTATAAATGACGAATGATACGTGGGCACGTGTGCGGGACGCTTTGAAAGCGGTTCTTGGTACGAATAGTTACTCCAACTGGATTGAGCCACTCGAATTTGGCGGTCTGATTGGTGGCGTTGCCACCTTGAATGCGCCGACTACGTTCATCGGCAACTACGTCAAACAAAATTTCTCGGATTTGATCATCCATAAGCTGCGTGAAGCTGACCAAAACGTTGATCGCCTTAGCTTTGCTGTTGATGATGCTCGCCGCGCTGCACCGGCGGCCACAAACGTCCGTACGCCTGTGCCAGCGCCACGATCTGAGGCTTGCAATGCCGGTCTCGATAACCGCTTCACCTTTGAAACCTTCATTGTAGGCAAGCCAAACGAGCTTGCACATGCCGCTGCGCGCCGTGTTGCCGAAGGGGGGCCTGTCAGCTTTAATCCATTGTTTCTTTATGGGGGTGTTGGTCTTGGTAAGACGCACCTTATGCACGCTATCGCGCATGAGCTGCGTAGTCAGTCGCCGCATATTAACGTGCTGTATCTCTCTGCCGAACAATTCATGTACCGCTTCATCACAGCGCTGCGTGATCGCAAGATGATGGACTTTAAAGACCTGTTCCGGTCCGTTGACGTTCTGATGGTTGATGATGTTCAGTTCCTCGCGGGAAAAGATAGCACGCAAGAAGAGTTCTTTCATACGTTCAACGCGCTCGTTGACGCAGGCAAGCAGATCATCATCTCTGCAGATCGCGCACCGGGTGAAATCAAAGACCTTGAAGAACGGATCAAATCCCGACTTCAATGTGGCCTTGTGGTGGACCTACACCCAACGGACTACGAATTGCGCCTTGGTATCCTACAGGCAAAAGCAGAAGCCTACGCCCCGATGTACCCGGGTATTGAGATGTCAGAAGGTGTTCTGCCGTTCCTTGCTCACCGGATCAGCACCAACGTCCGGGTTCTTGAAGGGGCGCTGACCCGCCTTTTTGCGTTCGCGTCGCTTGTTGGTCGCGAGATCAATCTTGAACTGACGCAAGACTGCCTTGCCGATGTCCTCAAGGCTTCTGATCGTAAGGTCACGGTTGAGGAAATTCAGCGCAAAGTATCTGAGCATTACAACATTCGTCTGTCAGACATGATCGGGCCCAAGCGCGTGCGCACTCTCGCCCGCCCGCGCCAGATTGCAATGTATTTGGCCAAAAAGATGACAAGTCGGTCCTTGCCAGAGATTGGGCGCCGTTTTGGAGGTCGTGATCATACGACAGTAATGCACGGAGTAAAGAAGATCGAAGAGCTGAAAGCGATCGACAGTCAAATGGCTGATGACGTAGAACTTCTGCGCCGCGCATTGTCCGAATAACGCGCCCACGCCTTGACGCTGCCCGCTCGGGCAGCGACAGTCTAAAAAATCGCTTGAGCCTGCTGGGAATTAGGGTAGTTTTTACCTCCCGGCGGCAGACAGCGCGCCATATTGCGGAGCATGGGCATGAAATTCAGTATCGAACGGGCGAGCCTGCTGAAGGCCGTGGCGCAAGCCCAATCCGTAGTAGAACGGCGTAACACAATCCCGATCTTGGCTAACGTGCTGATCGAGGCTGCAGGCGACGACGTGACGTTCAGGGCAACCGATCTTGATATCGAAGTCGTGGACAAGGCCCCAGCCAAAGTGGAACGTGCAGGGGCGACGACTGTTTCAGCCGTAACGTTGAACGAAATTGTGCGCAAACTGCCTGACGGGGCCTTGGTTTCGTTGACCGAAGACGGCGCTTCTGGGCGTTTGACGATTGAAGCGGGTCGGTCTAATTTTTCTCTGGCAACATTGCCAAAAGAAGACTTTCCAGTGATGGCATCTTCGGAATATGCCGCGAATTTCTCGGCCCCAGCCCCAACATTGCGACGGTTGTTCGATAAATCCAAGTTTGCGATTTCAACCGAAGAAACACGTTATTATCTTAATGGTGTCTACATGCATGTGTCCGAATCGGACGGCGGCAAGGTTCTGCGGTGTGTCGCAACGGACGGGCACCGGCTTGCCCGGATCGACGCAGCACTACCGGATGGTGCCGCAGAAATGGCAGGCGTTATTGTCCCACGCAAAACAGTTGGCGAACTTCGCAAATTGCTCGATGATGACGACATGCAAATCGCTGTGTCCGTGTCGGAAACCAAAATCCGTTTTGCAACACCGACGATCACCCTGACCTCAAAAGTCATCGACGGCACATTCCCGGACTACACACGCGTGATCCCGACGGGTAATACCCGCAAGCTCGAAGTTGATGCCGCTGAATTTGCAAGGGCGGTGGACCGAGTGGCGACGGTGTCATCTGAACGGTCGCGTGCTGTGAAACTTTCTCTCGATGAAGATCGACTGATTCTTTCGGTGAACGCCCCTGATAGTGGTGCTGCTGAAGAAGAGCTGGCGGTTGCTTACGGCGATGAGCCCTTGGAAATTGGATTTAACGCGAAGTACCTGCTGGAAATTGCGAGCCAAGTTGATCGCGAAAATGCAGTCTTCATGTTCAACTCGTCCGGTGACCCAACTTTGATGCGCGAAGGCAATGACACGACGGCCATCTATGTCGTGATGCCGATGCGGGTCTAAGCCGAGCAATAGTCGTTTCTAAGAACTTACTTTTGAAAAAGGTCTGTGGCGATCCACGGAGCAACACCCATGCTCGCGCTTTCTGAACTGACACTGTCGCACTTTCGATCCCATCGCCGGGCCGTGGTTGATATTGATCCACGGCCAGTTGCGATTTTTGGGGCGAATGGTGCTGGCAAAACTAATCTTATCGAGGCCGTTTCCATGCTATCGCCCGGTCGCGGTATGCGCCGTGCCGGCATGGACGATCTGATCCGCCGGCCCGAATCGCTTGGCTGGAAAGTCACCGCTGTTCTGACCTCGCTCCAGCAAACCCACGAAATCAGCACCTTTGCAGAACCAGCGCAATCGCGCCAAGTCCGCATCGACGACAAGACGTCACCACAAATTGCTTTAGGCCGCGTTGCGCGCATTCTCTGGCTTGTGCCGTCAATGGACCGGCTCTGGATCGAAGGTGCCGAAGGGCGCAGGCGATTTCTTGATCGCGCGACGCTCAGCTTTATGCCGTCACATGCCGAAGCGGTGCTCGCCTACGAAAAGGCTATGCGCGAACGTAATCGGCTTCTGAAAGATATGGTGCGCGACCCGCATTGGTACGTTGCTCTTGAACGGCAAATGGCTGAGGCTGGTGCTGTCGTGCATGCAAACCGCGCCGCGACAATTGCAGTCCTCAATACCGCGCAGAGAGAGGCGCAAACAATATTCCCAACGGCTGATCTTTCACTGCAGCATCCAGACGGTGGCTGTCAGACACCTGACGATCCAATCGCAATGGCCGAAGCATTTGCGAGCGGTCGCCAACGCGATCTCGCGGCGGGTCGGGCGTTGCATGGACCGCACCGGACTGACCTAGGCGCACTTTTTGCCCAAAAGGGCGTTCTGGCCAAGGATTGTTCAACCGGTGAGCAAAAAGCACTGCTGATCTCGCTAATCCTCGCGAATGGCCGCGCACTCGCGCGCGATTTTGGCGCGCCACCTATCTTGCTGTTAGACGAGGTCGCAGCCCACCTTGACGCATCCCGCCGATCCGCACTTTATGACGAAATTTGCGCACTTGGTGCCCAAGCGTGGATGACAGGCACCGGTCCAGAATTATTTGCAGAACTAGGCGACCGCGCCCAATACATAGAGGTCGCGGATGACAATGGCGTCTCAACCGTCGCACAAAGGAGTAAGCCATGACACCGCAGCGCGTCACGCTTATCACTCTTGGGGTCGCCGATATGGACCGGTCAAAGGCATTTTACGCAGCACTTGGCTGGACGCCTCACACTGCGTTACCAGAAGTTACGTTTTACCAGATCAATGGGATGGCCCTTGGCTTTTTCGGGATGGCGAACCTTGCAAATGACCAAGGCCGACCAGATGCGCAACTTGGCGTCGGAGGAATGACACTCGCGCAGAATTTCTCAACAAATGACGAGGTTGACACAGCTTACGCGCGCGCAATAAACGCAGGTGGAACCCAACTTAAGGCACCCGAAAGCGTCTTTTGGGGCGGCTATTCTGGGTATTACGCAGACCCGGATGGGCAAGTTTGGGAAGTTGCCAACAATCCTTTCTGGACACTGAATAACGACGGCAGCTTAACGCTGCCGGAGGTTCCCAATGCAGATTGAACGCGTGGATGAAACGCAGCTCACGCCTTCGGATGACGCGCTGATAAACACGCTCCTCAAGCGTTCATTTGGTGAGAGTTTTGGAAACCGGTCTTTTCACCAACAACGCCACACCTTGCGCCTACTGATACGTCAAGACGAAATGGTGATCGGTCACATGGCACTTTGCTATCGTGCGGTCCGCCTTGGTGACATATTGCACAACATCATGGGGCTAGCGGAGGTCGCAACAGACCCCAGTTTTCGTGGTCAGGGAGTCGCTAGCCGCCTGATGACCGCCGCAATCGCAGAGGCTAAGGCCACACAAGCCGCATTCTTTTTGCTTTTAGGTGATCAGCCACTTTACACCGGTAGCGGATTTCGCGCTGCTTCCAATCCGATCACCCACGTAGATTATGATCAGGCGCGCACGGGCGTAATTCATCAAGCGGTGCATGACAAATTGATGGTGCTGCCCCTGCACAACACGCCATGGGACGACACCGCAACGCTTGACCTGCTGGGACATAAATTCTGATCCAATGACCTTATCCATTTCTGACCTTATGCTCTATGCAGGTGCCCTTTTTGTCCTTTTCCTGACCCCGGGGCCAGTTTGGGTGGCACTTATCGCACGCACGCTATCTGGTGGGTTCAACGGCGCATGGCCCCTCGCACTTGGGGTCGTTATCGGGGACGTGCTTTGGCCGCTTGTGGCAATCTTTGGGCTGACGTGGCTGGTCTCGCTTTATGGCGGTATTCTAGACGTCATCGGCTGGGTCGCTTGCGTGATGTTCATCATCATGGGAATCCTCTTGATCCGACATGCAGACAAAACAATCGCAACTGACAGTCGACTGACACGGCCCGGCATGTGGGCAGGCTTTGTGGCTGGATTGGCGGTCATAATCGGCAACCCAAAGGCAGTGCTTTTCTACATGGGCATGCTGCCGGGGTTCTTCGACCTCTCTGCAGTGACCGCTATCGACATCGCGGCAATCTGTACGTTGTCGTTCATTGTCCCCCTCATCGGGAATCTATCACTAGCGCTTTTCATTGGGCGCGCACGCACGCTGCTCACCTCGCCAAACGCCCTCAAACGGACCAATATTTTCGCTGGATTTTTGCTGATCGGTGTCGGACTAATCATCCCCTTCGCCTGACACAAAATATAGCGTCAAACGCGTGACATCCTCCCCTAAAAAGCATATATATTGGGGATGAATACACGGGAAAACACACATGTCTGACGACCAACCAAACGACGCCGAATATGGCGCCGATTCTATTAAGGTTCTCAAGGGCTTGGATGCAGTTCGAAAGCGCCCTGGCATGTACATCGGCGACACCGACGATGGCTCTGGCCTGCACCACATGGTGTACGAGGCCGTGGACAACGGTATCGACGAAGCGCTAGCCGGTCACGCCGACCATGTTGCCGTCACAATCCACGCCGACAACTCAATTTCCGTGTACGATAATGGGCGCGGTATTCCGGTCGATATGCACAAAGAAGAAGGCATGTCAGCAGCCGAGGTCATCATGACCCAACTGCACGCTGGCGGTAAATTCGACAGCAATTCTTACAAGGTTTCAGGTGGCTTGCACGGCGTGGGTATTTCCGTGGTGAACGCGCTGTCTGACTGGCTTGAACTACGCATCTGGCGTAATGACAAAGAACACTACTGCAGGTTCGAGGACTCGATCACGGCCAAGTCGCTTGAAGTCGTAGGGCCCGCGAATGGCCGTAAAGGCACCGAAGTACGGTTCCTTGCCTCATTAAATACATTCTCAAATCTTGAATATTCTTTCGAAACGCTGGAAAAGCGTCTACGCGAATTGGCGTTCCTGAATTCTGGTGTCCGCATCATCCTGCGCGACGAACGCCCTGCCGAGCCGCTAGAGACAAACTTGTACTATGACGGTGGCGTCAAAGAATTCGTCAAATACCTCGATCGCTCGAAGACACCCGTCATGGAAGAGCCAATCTATGTGATCGGCGAGAAGGACGACATCGGCGTCGAAGTCGCGATGTGGTGGAATGACAGCTACAACGAGATGGTGCTGCCGTTTACGAACAACATCCCACAACGCGATGGCGGCACGCACATGGCGGGCTTCCGGGGGGCGCTGACACGGACGATCAACAACTACGCGCAGTCATCTGGCATCGCAAAGAAAGAAAAAATTAGCTTTACGGGTGACGATGCGCGTGAAGGTCTGACCTGCGTTTTATCCATAAAGGTCCCTGACCCAAAATTTTCCTCCCAGACCAAGGACAAACTTGTCTCTTCCGAGGTGCGCCCTGCAGTCGAAGGTCTTGTTGGGGAAAAGCTTGGCGAATGGTTCGAAGAAAACCCACAGCAAGCCAAACAAATCGTAGGCAAAATCGTTGAGGCCGCTTTGGCCCGCGAGGCCGCACGCAAAGCACGCGATCTGACACGTCGTAAAAACCCGATGGACGTGAACTTTCTTGCTGGAAAGCTCAAGGATTGCTCAGAAAAAGACCCATCAAAAACCGAAGTCTTCTTGGTGGAGGGGGACTCTGCTGGTGGTTCTGCTCAAACTGGCCGTGACCGTCAAACGCAGGCGATTTTACCCCTTAAAGGTAAGATTCTGAACGTTGAACGTGCCCGTTTCGACCGTATGCTAGGTAGTCAAGAGATCGGCAATCTTGTCATGGCGCTTGGCACGGGCATCGGCCGTGACGAATTTAACATCAAAAAACTACGCTACCACAAGGTCGTTATTATGACCGATGCGGACGTTGATGGTGCGCACATTCGGACCTTGCTGCTCACCTTCTTCTTCCGCCAAATGCCTGAATTGATTGAGGGCGGATACCTTTATATCGCCCAACCACCGCTGTACAAAGTGTCACGCGGTAAGTCTGAGGTTTACCTCAAGGATCAAGCCGAAATGGAGAGCTACCTTGTTGATCAAGGAACCGACGGCGCCGTTCTTCGGCAAGGCAATGGCGAAGAAATCACTGGCGCGGATCTAAAACGTGTGATCGACGACGCGCGCCAGCTAAAACGGGTTTTGGATGCCTTTCCAACGCATTACCCACGACACATCCTTGAGCAAGCCGCCATCGCTGGGGCCTTTGTGCCCGGCGTTGTCGACGCGGATTTGCAAGGTACGGCTGACCAGGTTGCCAAACGTCTTGACCTGATTGCACTTGAATGGGAACGCGGCTGGGGTGGTCGGATCACGCAGGACAAAGGCATGCGATTGGCACGCATTCTTCGCGGCGTCGAAGAAGTTCGTACACTTGATGGTACGATGCTGCGCTCCGGTGAATCGCGGCGGACAGGCACCTTCACACAAGAGCTTCAAAACGTATACGGCCTGCCTGCAACACTTGTCCGTAAAGACCGCACGCAAGCGATCTTTGGACCACTTGATCTGCTGAAGGCTATCCTCGAAGAAGGTGAAAAGGGCCTGTCTTACCAGCGCTACAAAGGCCTTGGCGAGATGAATCCAGACCAACTGTGGGAAACCACTCTTGATCCTGATGCACGAACATTGTTGCAAGTGAAGGTCGAAGATTTGGCAGGCGCTGACGACCTATTCACGAAGCTGATGGGTGATGTCGTTGAACCGCGGCGCGAGTTTATTCAAAATAACGCGCTCAACGTTGCAAATCTAGATTTCTAATTCAAAAGGCCCGCCCAGCGCGGGCCTTTTTCTTTGTGATCAAACTCTTAAAACGCCCACTCACCCTTGCGCATTACAGGCACAAATTCGCCGTTTAACGTCACACCATCAATATCGACAGCATCCGATCCCATCATCCAATCCACATGGATCAAACTTTGATTGCCGCCCTTTTGCTGCAATTCTTCCGGGGCTAACTCGGACCCACCCTCAATGGTATCAGCGTAACATTGACCCAACGCGATGTGGCAAGATGCATTTTCATCAAACAGCGTGTTAAAAAATAAAATACCAGACTGCGAAATCGGGCTGGAATGTGGAACTAATGCCACCTCCCCAATCCGGCTTGACCCATCATCTGTTGCAAGCAACGCACGCAATTGTGCCTGACCCTTCGACGCGGTCGCCTCTACAATTTTTCCAGCCTCAAATCGGACAGCAATATCTTCGATAACAGTTCCTTGGTGCGCCAATGGTTTTGTTGCAGAAACAGTCCCATCGACCTTGTAAGCGTGGGGGCAGGTAAAAACTTCCTCAGTTGGGATATTGGGCTGACAGACAACACCATTCAGGGCAGGCGACGCACCACCCTTCCAGATATGCCCTTCAGCCAGACCAAGGCGTAGTTCAGTACCGGGACCAGTATAATGCAGCGCATCAAATTTCTGTTCATTCAACCATTTCACGCGCTTTTTCAATTCAACCGTGTGCTCAGCCCAGTTTGCAACTGGATCATCACCGTCCAACCGCGAGGCGGCATAAATGGCATCCATCAACTTACCCTGTGCTTCATCTACAGGCAGATCGGGAAACACACGTGCCGCCCAAGCTGCACCCGGAAATGCCACAATATTCCAGTTCACCTCAAAGCCAACAATCGGAGTCATCGCAGGTTTGGCTGCGATCGATGTGGCCTTCGACAAACGCGCGACCTTCGCAGGGTCTTGTTCTGCGAGCAACATCGGGTCATCGCCGGTAATCGCCATACGAGCCGCACCACCCTTAAAAGCGGCGGCAAGACCCTCATAAAACCAACCCGGCGCATGATCGAAACTTGCATCGTCCGCGTTTTCATAGCGGGCAAGCGTGATCACATCATCACTAAAGAACGGCATGACCACACCAGCGCCAGCCTTATAGGCATGCACAGCGATCCGCTGCACCAATGGCAACGCAGCCATTGGTGCAGTTATCACCAAATCTTGGCCTTTTTGCAGGTTCACACCTGTCCGCACTGCAACCTCTGCAAGACGGTCAAGTTTCTTAGGATCAATGTGGTCGGACATAAGGCACCTCAGCTATGCAACAAGAATGCTTAACCTACGCCCGACCACCATAACGTCAACCGGTTAAGAAATCCCTGCCACAGCTTTCACTTCGAGGTATTCTTCGAGTCCCCAAACAGATCCTTCGCGGCCATTGCCAGATTGCTTGTAGCCGCCAAACGGGGTTTCCCCACCAAGAAACGTTCCGTTCACTTCGACCATGCCTGATCGCATCCCGCGCGCCATGCGTTTCGCCTTTTCAGGGTCTTGGGTCTGAACGTAATTGCCCAGACCATACAGCGTATCGTTAGCAATCGCCAAGGCATCTGCCTCGTCCTTGAACGGAATCATCACGAGAACTGGGCCGAAAATTTCTTCACGGGCGATCTTCATGGAATTGTTCACACCAGCAAAAATCGTGGGCTTCACAAAATAGCCAGCGTCGACACCGTCAGGGCGACCTGTTCCACCAGCAACCAGTCGCGCGCCTTCGTCAATCCCATCTTGAATAAGGCCCTGTACTTTGTGCCAATGCACATCACTGACGAGTGGACCGATATGTCGCCCATCAATTTGAGCAGGCCCAACCTGTTGCGCCTCGGCAACCTGTCGCGCTGTTTCAACAGCTTGGTCGTAAACGGATTCCTCAACCAACATCCGGGTCGGCGCATTGCAGGACTGACCCGTATTCTGGAAGCAATGGCGCACACCGCGTGTGACTGCCTTTTCGTCAGCGTCTGCGAAGATAACATTCGCACCCTTTCCACCAAGCTCAAGACTGACACGTTTCACGCTATCCGCAGCCGCTTTCGTGATCAAAGCACCCGCGCGAGTCGAACCGGTAAAGCTTACCATATCTACATCAGGATGCTTCGATAGCTGCGACCCGACGCCAGGGCCATCGCCGTTCACCATGTTGAACACGCCAGCCGGGAAGCCCGCTTCGTCAATCATCTCGGCCAACAGGATCGAGGAAAGCGGCGCAATTTCTGACGGCTTCAGTACAACGGTACAGCCGACAGCCAAGGCCGGAATGACCTTCAAGGTCACTTGATTCATTGGCCAATTCCATGGCGTGATCAGAGCAGCAACGCCGATTGGTTCGTGATAGATCCAATCATCGCCGCTTTTACGCTCAAATTCATAGGCACGCGCGGCGCGGATTGCCTCTTTGATGTGCCACGCCCCTGCGCCCCACTGCGACGACTCAGATAAGGCTTTCGGCGCGCCCATCTCAAGCGACATGGCCGCTGCCATTTCAGTTTTGCGTGCTTTATACAGATCAAGGAGACGCTCTAACGGTGCCAGACGATCCTCCAAAGGCAAGGTAGACCAACCAGCAAATGCAGCCTTTGCTGCGGCCACAGCAGCATCTGTATCTGCTTGACCACCCAACGAAATTACAGCGCACTCTTGCTCTGTAGAGGGATCAATAACTGACAAATCATTGGCAACTTGAGGGACAACCCACGCACCATTAATGTAGAAATTGCGCTTCTCGATCATGCTAAATGTCTCCCATCAGCGACGTCCCAAAATGGGATCTATATCTTCGCGAAACTCTAGGCACCCAACAGAGGTTCAGCCAACGGAATCAACATTTTTTACAGAGAATAATTTTTATTCTTGACCAACAGTGTTTTTAGCGTGACCGTACACACTCACGGAAGTGTGAGGTGTGGGGGCACTTTTGACGAACAACCAGCCAAAATCACATAACGCTTTGGGGCAACGGATGCGTAATCAACGCCGCCGGATGTCATTTACTCTGCAACAGCTTGCAGAAAAAAGTGGTGTGTCGGTCGGGTATCTAAGCCAAGTGGAACGAGGTAATGCGACGCCAACGCTTGGTACATTGTCTCAGATCGCCGCAGCGCTAAACGTCAATGCCGACTACTTTATAGCAACACCACATGCCGTCGATAGTCTGACAAGCGCGGGCAAGCGTCCGCGATTTTCAGTTGATGGTTCAGCGCTTGAATACGAGCAAATTGGTGCAGATCATCCTGATCTAGAACTGACATCGTTCATTCTACACGTTCCACCGGGCTACACTTCGGAAGAACTGAAACACGTCGGTGAAGAGATCATCTACGTCCTGAGCGGCGAAATTTGCCAGCGTGTGGATGGACGTGACTACCTCATGCGGCCAGGCGACAGCCTACATTACTTGGGAACGCATCCCCATTCTTGGTCAAACCAGACCAGGGACCCAGCCCGCATCATGTGGGTTGGGCGTATGCACTATGATCAGTCTGGCCATGTACCGGCCCGCGAAAACCCTACTGCGACATCTATCGCTGTACCGACAGCATAATAAAAACGACCAACTGGAGAAATACAATATGTCTATGAAAACAACACTTGCCACAGGGATGCTGCTCGCAACCGTTGGCACATCTGCGATGGCACAAGCCCTCGTTTATTGCTCCGAAGGCTCACCTGAAGGCTTCGATCCGGCACTATATACATCTGGCACAACATTCGATGCGGCCAGCCACCCAATCTACAATCGGTTGGCTGAATTCAAAGTCGGTACAACTGAAACTGTCCCCGGTCTTGCCGAAAGCTGGGAAGTTGCAGAAGACGGCCTGTCCGTCACATTCAACTTGCGTCAGGGCGTCAAATTCCACTCCAATGCTGATTTCACACCAACGCGCGACTTTAACGCAGACGATGTGATTTTCTCGTTTGACCGTCAGGGCAATCCTGAAAACCCATACAACCAAGTATCTGGCGGTACATGGGAATACTTCTCGGGCATGTCTATGCCAGATCTCATCGACAATATGGAACGCGTTGATGACTATACCGTTAAGTTCAATCTGACCCGCCCAGAGGCCCCAATCATTGCCAACATGGCGATGGATTTTGCATCAATCGTGTCAAAAGAATATGCAGACGCCATGATGGAAGCTGGCACGCCTGAAATGGTTAACCAAGCGCCGATTGGCACTGGTCCATTCTCGTTCCAAGCCTACCAAAAAGACGCTGTTGTGCGCTACCTGCGCAACGACGCTTACTGGGGTGATACTGCTAAAGTCGAAAGCCTGATCTTCGCAATTACACCCGATGCATCAGTGCGTTACCAAAAAGTTCAAGCTGGCGAATGCCATGTCATGGCGTACCCTAATCCGGCTGATGTTGCTGAGATGAAGTCCAACGAAGACATCGTTGTGATGGAGCAAGAAGGCCTTAACGTGGGCTACCTCGCGTACAACACACAGATGCCTCCGTACGACAATCCAAACGTCCGCAAGGCCCTGAACATGGCCATCGACAAGCAGGCGATCATCGACGTGGTCTTCCAAGGCTCTGGCCAAATTGCGAAGAACCCGATCCCACCAACGATGTGGTCTTACGACGAGAGCACTGTGGATGACGAATACAACCCAGAAGCAGCCATGGAAATGCTGGCCGCCGAAGGTGTTGAAGATCTTCAGTTGAAGATCTGGGCTATGCCCGTTCAGCGCCCATACAACCCGAACGCCCGCCGCATGGCAGAGCTGATGCAAGAAGACTTCAGCAAAATCGGCGTAACGGTTGAGATCGTGTCTTACGAATGGGGTGAATACCTTGATCGGTCCAAAGACGTTGATCGTGACGGCGCGGTCCTGCTCGGTTGGACTGGCGACAACGGTGATCCCGATAACTTCCTTGCCGTACTGCTTGGCTGCGACGGTGTAGCTGCATCAAATCGCGCACAGTGGTGCAACGAGGAATTTGATGCTGTCGTTCAAGAAGCCAAAACACTAGCAACGCAAGAAGAGCGGACACCATTGTACGAAGAGGCGCAGGCCATCTTTAAGGACCAAGCACCTTGGGCAACAATCGCGCACTCTGTCGTATTCATGACAATGCGCCCAGAAGTCGAAGGCTATGTTGTCCACCCGTTGGGCGGCCACATCTTCAACCAAGTTGGCATCGCTGAATAAGCTTTGATACTATTTGGGGCGGCGCTTTTGTGCCGCCCTTTCCTCCACTTTTCCCGGATTTCCCCCAATGCTGATTGATCGCCTCACTCCCTATGCTGCCGTTGCTGCTGATCTTGGCGTTGACGCTGTGGCTCTTGTGCCCGGCCCTAATTTTACCCGTGCCATTGGCCAAGCGTTCATGAGTCACGAACGGCCATTCGTCGTTGTTATCCCTGCAGACGGTACACCCGTAGCGCTTGTTCCCAACCTGGAACTTGGCAGTTGGGATCAGGTCGGCTTCGCTGGAGCAGTTTTCGACTGGTGCGACCAAACAGGCTATAACGATGCCTTCGCAGCCTTGGCAGAACACCTCGGCATCAAATCACTTGCCGTCGAAGGTCAGGTCATGCGGGTCTTCACACACCATGCATTGCTCAAAGCCCAGCCAGACCTGAACATTATAGACGGTGAACGCAAAATTTCGGCCCTGCGCATGATCAAAACAGACGAAGACATCTTGGCACTGCGCGAGGCCATTGCAATATCCGAACGCGCACTCGTCCATACATTAACTACAATTAGAGCAGGCCAAACTGAAAAACAGGTTGAACAAGTCCTTATCCAAGCCCTTTTTGCGGAAGGGGCTGACGACCAGTCATTCTCACCCATCGTCGTTGCTGGGGCAAATTCCGCCATGCCGCATGCGCACGCTGGCGAGACAATCCTGAAAGATGGCGATGCAATCCTGATCGACTTTGGCGCCCGCAAAAACGGCTTTGCTGCAGACATCACGCGCACCTTCTTCCTTGGTCACGCAAGCAACGAGCAACGTGCCGTTTACAATGCCGTTCTGCAAGCAAACCTTGTTGGCCATAAAGTCACGAAGGCAGGCATCACAGCCCACGACATTGACGACGCCGTAACCAGCCATCTCGAATCCACACCTTATGCCGACCGCATTCGCACCAAAACTGGCCACGGTTTGGGGCGCGAGGTTCACGAAGCACCTTACATCATGCGCGGAAACCACATGGTTCTTCCCGCTGGCACTGTCTACACGAACGAACCCGGTCTTTATGAGATCGGTAACTTCGGGGTCCGTATCGAAGATGATATCCTCATCACCGACGACGGCTGCATATCCCTGACGACATTCCCGAAAGAGCTGATGATCCTCCCATGTTAAACTATATCCTCAGTCGCATACTGACATTTATACCAACATTCGTTGGCGTAACGTTAATTTCCTTTGGATTTATTCGCGTCCTTCCCGGCGACCCCATCATTGTGATGGCTGGCGAACGTGGGCTATCTGAGGAACGCTACGCCGAACTATCCGCACAATTTGGGTTTGATCGGCCGCTCTACGCGCAGTTCTGGGAATACCTGGTTGGCGTGGTACAAGGCGACCTTGGCAATTCGTTTGTAACCAAACGGCCCGTCTGGGACGAGTTCTTCACCCTCTTCCCTGCAACATTAGAACTGTCAGCATGCGCGATGCTCTTCGCGCTCGCGCTTGGCCTGCCCGCTGGTGTGATCGCAGCCGTAAACCGCGGCAAGTTTTTTGACCGCGCACTGATGTCTACAGCGCTTATTGGCTACTCCATGCCAATCTTCTGGTGGGCGTTGCTTCTGATCATCGTCTTCTCAGGCAACCTACAATGGACACCTGTTTCGGGCAGGATCGACCTGCTTTACTACTTCCCTGACCCGACTGGTTTCATGCTTATCGACAGCATTGCATCAGGCCAAACGGGGGCATTCAAGTCAGCGGTGCGCCATCTGATCTTACCCACAATCGTTCTAGGCACCATCCCATTGGCGGTAATCGCGCGGCAAACACGATCTGCAATGCTCGAAGTCTTGGGAGAGGATTACATTCGCACGGCCAAAGCCAAAGGCCTGTCCGCCGGTCGCATTAACGGCATCCATGCGTTGCGCAACGCGCTGATCCCAGTCATCACAGTCATCGGCCTGTCGGTCGGCACGCTATTAGCAGGCGCAATCCTCACAGAAACCATCTTTTCATGGCCCGGAATTGGCAAATGGATGGTCGATAGCATCTTCCGCCGCGACTACCCTGTCGTGCAGGGCGGCCTGTTGCTCATCGCCGTGATGGTCATGGTCGTGAACCTGACCGTCGACATGCTCTACGGCGTCATCAACCCTAAAATCAGGAAACGCTGATGACCGAACTTGCACATTCCCGCCCCGGTCGCCTAAGCGAATTCTGGTTCTATTTCCGCGAAAACCGTGGGGCCGTTATTGGCCTTTGGATTTTTGCGGCCTTCGCATTTGTGGCAGTTTTTGGCCCATGGATCGCACCGCATAGCCCGACTGAGCAGTTCCGCGAATTCGCTCTTTTACCGCCAGTCTGGCAAGAAGGCGGCAGCTGGTCCTACATCCTTGGAACCGACCCACTTGGCCGTGATATGCTGTCCCGCCTCATCGTTGGTGCGCGTTATTCATTCTTTGTCGGCATCGTTGTTGTCTCAATTGCTGCGTCAGGTGGCATTGTCGTCGGGCTAATTTCAGGTTTCGCACCTAAGTGGCTCGATTCAATAATTATGCGGATAATGGATATCATCTTAGCGTTTCCATCACTACTGTTGGCGTTGGTCCTCGTTGCCATCCTTGGCCCGTCACTGACCAACGCAATGATCGCCATCGCAATTGTTTTACAGCCACATTACGTGCGGCTGACGCGTGCAAGCGTGCTGGCAGAACGGCAAAAAGACTACGTGACATCAGCCCGCGTGGCGGGTGCGACTAAGGCACGATTGATGTTCATAACCGTATTACCAAATTGCCTTGCACCGATCATCGTGCAAGGGGCTTTGTCATTTTCAACAGCAATTCTTGACGCTGCGGCACTTGGCTTCCTTGGTATGGGCGCACAACCGCCAACCCCAGAATGGGGCACGATGCTGGCTGAGGCCCGCGAATTTATCCTGCGTGCATGGTGGGTTGTCACCTTCCCCGGCATCGCGATCCTTGTCACCGTTCTGGCCATCAATCTGATGGGCGACGGCTTGCGCGACGCGCTTGACCCCAAATTGAAGCGGAGCTGATATGTCACTCCTACGCATCCGCAACCTATCTGTAGATTTTGCAACAGCCTCCGGTCAATTTCGGGCGGTCGATCAGGTCGACCAAGACGTCGATACAGGTGAAATCCTTGCCATCGTTGGCGAAAGTGGGTCGGGAAAATCTGTCTCGATGCTTGCTGTGATGGGCCTTCTCCCTTGGACGGCGACCGTCAAAGCAGACGAGATGTCTTTTGACGGCCAGAACTTACTGACCATGGACAACAAAGCGCGGCGCAAGATCGTCGGCAACGATTTAGCGATGATCTTCCAAGAACCGATGTCGTCACTGAACCCTTGCTTCCCTGTCGGGTGGCAAATCAAAGAATCCTTGCGCGTTCATCTGGGTCTTAACCGCAAACAGCGGCATGCCCGCGCGATTGAACTGTTCGAACAAGTGGGCATCCCTGACCCCGAAAAACGTCTCTGGGCATACCCACACCAAATGTCAGGTGGCATGAACCAGCGCGTGATGATCGCCATGGCCATTGCTTGCAAACCCAAACTGCTGATCGCAGACGAGCCGACGACTGCTCTTGATGTGACAATCCAAGCGCAGATACTGGACCTGCTGGCGTCGCTACGCGAAGAAACTGGAATGGGCCTCGTGCTTATTACCCATGATATGGGCGTTGTGGCTGAAACGGCAGAACGGGTCAGCGTGCAATACGCGGGCCAAAAGATCGAGGAACAACAGGTAGTTCCACTGTTTGAGACCCCACACCACCCTTACACGAATGCGCTTCTTGATGCACTACCAGAGCGGGCCACAGACAAACGCCTACCGACAATTCCCGGCGTTGTTCCCGGCCAATTTGACCGACCAACCGGGTGTCTTTTTTCACCGCGCTGCAAATACGCGGACACCAATTGCAGGGGTGTCAGCCCCCCCCCGCAATCCGAAGCAATTGGCCGCGCGCGCTGCTTCTACCCGCTTAACACCAGTGAGAGGCAAGCCTCATGACCACCCCCGTAATGACAGCCACCGCACTTACGCGGCACTATGACGTCGGCGGTGGGATATTCAGCAAGCCGCAAACTCTTAAGGCAGTTGGTGGGGTTAATTTCTCACTATCACCCGGCAAGACGCTCGCTGTTGTTGGGGAAAGCGGGTGTGGCAAGTCCACCCTCGCCCGATTGGTCACGATGATCGAAGAGCCAACATCTGGGTCATTCGCGATCGAGGGGAACACCGTCCTACCAGAAAACTGGGCAAGTCTGCGCAGTTCGGTGCAAATCGTCTTCCAAGACCCCTATGGTTCGCTCAACCCACGTCAACGGATCGCACAAATCCTCGAAGAGCCGCTGGTAATTAATCGGCCAGATATGTCGCGCCAAGACCGTGAGGCGAAAGCGCGTGAAATGATCACATTAGTCGGTTTACGGCCCGAGCATTACGACCGCTACCCGCACATGTTCTCAGGGGGCCAACGCCAACGTATCGCGATTGCCCGTGCGCTTATGCTTGATCCAAAAGTGTTAGTATTAGATGAACCGGTTTCAGCGCTCGACCTGTCAATCCAGTCTGCAATCCTCAATCTGCTCGTTGACCTGCAAGATCGGTTGCAACTGGCTTACCTCTTTATCTCGCATGACCTGTCCGTTGTGCAGCATGTCGCGGACGACGTGATCGTCATGTATCTGGGCCGCGCCGTTGAACGTGGAGCGAAGGAAGCGATTTTTGCCGCCCCCAAACATCCTTATACCAAGGCCTTGCTTTCGGCGACGCCCCAAGCGGACCCGAGGGCCAAGAAAGAACGGATCAAATTGACTGGCGAACTTCCATCGCCTTTGTCAGTTCCTGACGGCTGCCCCTTTGCGCCACGCTGCTGGAAGGCGCAAGATCAGTGCCGAACAGACCGGCCTGACCTTTCAGACGATCCACATGCAGCAGCTTGCTTCTTCCCTGAAAATTAGGTCCGCGCGGCTCGCATCTCGTCCGCTTTGGCACGGGCGACATTGCGTTTTATCACCAGCGATGCGGTGATCACGCCGACAGTCACGATTCCAATCATAATGGCCGAGAGCGCGTTAATTTCAGGTGTAACCCCCAGCCGTACAGCCGAGAATATCTTAATCGGCAGCGTCGTAGATGACGGTCCAGACGCAAAAGATGCGATTACCAAATCATCTAACGACAAGGTGAAAGCCAGCAGCCAGCCCGCGATCACAGACGGCGCAATAATTGGCAATGTCACAGACCGGAACGCATCAAACGGCGTGCAGCCAAGGTCCAATGCCGCTTCTTCCAGCGACTTGTCAAAACTGACCAAACGCGACGAGACTACGACCGAAACGTAGCACATGGAAAACGTCGTGTGGGCAAGCACGATCGTGGTCACGCCGCGCGGCACATCAAGCGCAATGAAGAAGAGTAGTAGGGATAATCCGGTAATCACTTCAGGCATGACAAGTGGCGCGTAAACCATGCCCGAAAACAAAGTCCGACCAAAAAATCGCCCGCCGCGGACCATCACATATGCGGCCATGGTTCCCAGAATTGTGGCGAGCGTTGAGGACCAAAAGCCAACCTTCACAGTCACCCAAGCGGCGTCCAAGAATGCCTCGTTCTGCATCAGTTCGCCGTACCACTTGGTTGAAAACCCTGCCCAAACAGTGACCAAACGGCTTTCATTGAAGCTGTAGATCACCAAGATCAGCATTGGCAAATATAAGAACACAAAGCCAAGCGTCAGGGACGTCGCATTGAACCAACTAAAGCGTTTCATCCGTCGATCTCCCGCTGTTTCTGCTCATTGCGCTGAAACAGGATGATTGGGATGATCAAGATCAGCAGGAGAATGACAGCGACGGTCGACGCGACTGGCCAATCGCGGTTGGAAAAGAATTCTTCCCACAGGATTTTGCCAATCATCAAAGTGTCAGACCCACCCAACAATGACGGGATCACAAATTCGCCCAGCGCCGGGATGAAGACAAGGAAACACCCAGCAATGACTCCAGACTTTGCCAAAGGAACGGTGACGAGCCAGAAGGCCTGTGTACGGGTGCATCCAAGGTCCTCTGCTGCCTCCAAAAGGCTGTCATCCATTTTTTCTAAAGCTGCGTAGATCGGGAGAACCATGAACGGCAAATAAGTGTAAACGATGCCGATATAGACGGCGATGTTCGTATTTAGAATGGTCAGCGGTGTCTCAATGACACCCATACCTAAGAGCAATTGGTTAAGATAACCTTCACTCCCCAAAATTCCGATCCATGCGTAGACACGTATCAAAAACGACGTCCAAAATGGCAAGATAATCAACATCATCAACGTCGGCCGCCATTCTTCGGCGGCACGGGCCATACCGTATGCGATAGGAAAGCCCACGAGCAGCGTAAAAAACGTCGCAATTAACGCAATTTTCAGACTCGACAGATATGCCTTCCAATACAGATCATCGGAGGTCAAAAATGCATAGTTTTCCCAACTCAATTCTGCCCAGAATGCCCGGATGCCAGTCCAACCTTCAGCAAGATCTAACTGCGGTCCATAAGGTGGGATCGACAATTCATAATACGAAAAACTTATCCGCAACACGATCAAGAATGGCGCAAGGAACAGCGCCAAAAGCCAGAAATACGGAACTGCAATGAGAGTGAAACGCCGCATCTATTTGGTCAACACGACACCAGCGGTGTCGGTCCATGACAGCCAAACGGTATCTTCCCATGTGAAACTACGGCGTGCAATCCGGCGATTATTTGCAGTTTGTGCCTTGATTACTTTGCCACCCGGAAGTTCAACATGGTAGGTTGAAATATTACCAAGATAGGCAATGTCCAGAACCGCACCTTTAACCTTGTTGGGGCGATCCTGCGGCTCATCAACAGTAATCGTGACTTTCTCAGGGCGAACGGCAAAGGTGCATCTCGCATCCTCAGTCAAATCAGACTTCGCAGTGATAGGTTTTTGGCCCTCCGCCCATGAAATTGTGGCCATCCCGTCCACTACAGTCGCGTGACCTTCAATCAGGTTAACCTCGCCGATAAAGTCAGCCACATAGACCGAATTAGGCGTTTCATAAATCCGGTCTGGCGTAGCGACTTGAACAATGACCCCAGAATCCATCACAGCGACGCGGGACGCAACCGTCATCGCCTCTTCCTGATCATGGGTTACGATCACAAATGTGGTACCCGTCTTTTCCTGAATATCCATTAATTCAAACTGAGTCTCATGTCGCAGTTTTTTATCCAAAGCGCCCAATGGCTCATCGAGCAACAGCAACTTCGGTGCCTTCGCCAAGGATCGGGCCAAGGCGACCCGCTGACGTTGCCCACCAGAAATCTGGTGAGGCTTGCGCTTCCCAAACTGTTGCAGCCGCGTCAGGCGCAGCATCTCATCCACGCGCCCCGGAATATCGGCAGCGGCCATGTCAGACCTTTTCAGGCCAAACGCAATATTGTCGTAGACAGTTAGATGCGGAAACAGCGCGTAAGACTGGAACATCATGTTCACAGCCCGCTGGTTTGGCGGTACGTTCGCGATGTCTTTGCCATCCAGCTCAATCGAGCCACTTGTAGGCTTTTCAAAGCCTGCGAGCATCCGCATGAGTGTGGTTTTACCGCAGCCAGACGGTCCCAAAAGGGCAAAAAACTCTCGTGCGTAAATATCGAGGGTTAGGTTATCGATAGCCGTAAAATCACCGAATTTCTTCGTAACATTGCGAAAGCTGATCAACGGCTTTTGCGTCGCGTCCTCCCAAGGGGCAAAAATGTCTTGTGGGGATTGCGCCATGTGTATCAGCCCTCATGCTGGGTTCTTGTGGCGCGCACCGAGACTTCCGGTGCGCGCCTTTTTACCAATTCTGTGCTTAGGTTCCGGACTTAATTTTTGTCCACAAACGGGTCACAGTCCGCTGCACACGTGACCCATAAGGAGTCGTTGTATACAGTTTTTCAAGCGTTGCCGCATCTGGGTAAATCGCCGTGTCACCAATCACGTCCTCAACAAGCAAAGCCTGTGACGCAAGATTCCCGTTGGCGTAATAAACATAGTTCGACGCATCGGCCATGTTCTGCGCATCAAGAATGAAGTTCAAGAACGTGTGGGCCGCGTCCACGTTTGGCGCATCCACTGGAATGGCCATTTGGTCGAACCACATCAAAGCCCCTTCGACAGGGGCATTATATGCGATCTCAACGCCATTTTCAGCCTCAGCCGCACGATCACGCGCCTGCAGGATATCACCTGACCAACCGAACGCCACGCAGATGTCACCGTTCGCCAGCGCATTGATGTATTCCGACGAATGGAATTTCTGGATATATGGACGCACAGCCAGCAAGACGTCTTCAGTTTTTGCTATCACATCAGGGTCTTGGCTGTCGGGATCTTCACCAATGTAGTTCAGCGCAGCAGGGATAATCTCAGCAGGAGCATCAAGGAAATGCACGCCACATGCGGCCAGCTTTTCCATGTTCTCAGGGTTAAACACCAATTCAAGCGAATTGATCGGTGCATCTTCACCAAGGATTTCCTGCACTTTACCAACATTCACGCCAAGGCCGGTCGTACCCCACATATAATTGATAGAATACGCATTTCCTGGATCATACTGTGCTGTCCGGTCTTGGATAACATCCCAGAGGTTGACGGCATTTGGGAGCTTAGTAAAATCAAGCGGCTGGAAGGCCCCAGCAGTGATTTGGCGTTGTAAGAACGTCCCAGACGGAACCACAACATCGTATCCAGACGACCCGGCGAGCATCTTTGTCTCAAGGACTTCGTTGCTGTCGAACACATCGTAGATCAGATCGATCCCGGTTTCTTCTTCAAACTTGGTCAGCAAATCTTCGTCGATATAGTCGGACCAGTTATAAACACGGACCTCTTCGGCGAAGGCCGCGCTTGCGAATGTCGTCGTCGCCAGCAGCAAGGCAATCTTTTTCATCAGTATCTCCCGTCAATGTCACTGAGAATCTCTTGCTCTCATATTCCCGATATGATCAATTTCCCTAAGCCATTGCAACACTAGAGCTTGCCTCGGCACCGCGTTCGGACTGCGGCACAACGCATAGTGGTATGTCCCAGCCCTACAAAGGACGCGCTCGTATGAATAAAATCACGAACCACATGCCCACGGCAGAACTGCAGGCGCTTGATGCTGCCCACCACATGCATCCTTTCACGGACGGTGCCGAATTGGCGGAGGCCGGTGCGCGGGTCATCACCTCTGCAAATGGCGTGACCTTGACAGATAGCGAAGGCAAGCAAATCCTTGATGGGATGGCTGGGCTCTGGTGTGTGAACGTTGGCTATGGTCGTCAGGAGCTTGCCGATGCGGCGTACCGCCAGATGCGTGAACTGCCGTTTTATAACACATTCTTTATGACCACCCATGTGCCAGCAATTGCTCTGTCGGCAAAGCTTGCAGAGCTGGCCCCCGAGGGAATCAACAACGTTTTCTACGCAGGCTCTGGCTCTGAGGCGAATGACACGAATATTCGCATGGTCCGGCACTACTGGTCCGCCAAAGGTAAACCAGAGAAAAAAATTATTATTGGTCGCAAGAATGGTTATCACGGCTCAACCCTTGGAGGTGTCAGCCTAGGTGGAATGGTCTCAATGCACGAACAGGGCAACCTACCGATTCCCGATGTGCATCACATTGACCAACCTGATTGGTGGGCTGAGGGCGGTGATATGTCCCCAGAAGACTTTGGTCTGGAGCGCGCGCGCCAGCTTGAAGCCGCAATTCACCACTACGGCGAAGATAAAATTGCAGCCTTTATTGCAGAGCCCATTCAAGGTGCTGGTGGCGTTATTGTCCCACCAGCAACCTATTGGCCTGAAATCCAGCGCATTTGCGACGCCCACGAGATTCTATTCATCGCAGATGAGGTGATTTGTGGCTTTGGTCGGACTGGTGAATGGTTCGGGTCAACGACCTTCAACATCCGCCCTGACATCATGGCCATCGCAAAAGGTCTGTCATCTGGCTACGCGCCAATTGGCGGATCACTCGTCAGTGATGAAATCGCGCATGTGATCAACAATGCAGGCGATTTCAATCACGGCTACACTTACTCCGGCCATCCCGTGTCCACCGCCGTTGCGTTAGAAAACCTGCGCATTCTGGAAGAAGAAAAAATCGTCGACAGAGTGCGCGAAGAAACTGGGCCGTACCTTAAAGAAAAATGGGAAGCACTGACTGATCACCCACTCGTCGGACAAGCCTCAATCAAAGGGTTAATGGGGTCTATCGCGATGACACCGCACAAGGAAAGCCGCGCAGAGTTTAAGGTCGGTGCCGGTCCAATCGGTTTGTATTGCCGGACCCGATGTTTTGAAAACGGTCTTGTGATGCGCCACGTTGGCAACCGCATGATCATCGCACCGCCACTGATCATCAAAAAGGACGAAATCGATACGTTGATTGATCGCGCCGTGAAATCACTGGATCAGACCTATGCTTGGGCAAAATCCGAAGGGCACATGAATACGTGACCCTCGACCTTCTCACTGCAAACGACAGGCAGGGCGCGTACCCCGCGTCCTACTACGCAGCATCGGCAACACCGCTTGCGCCCTTCCCAGCGGCTTCAGGAGATATCACCTGCGATGTTTGCGTCATTGGTGGGGGGTACACTGGGCTGTCAGCGGCCCTGCACCTCGCGCAGGACGGCTACGACGTTGTATTGCTAGAGGCCCAGCGCGTTGGCTTTGGCGCGTCGGGTCGCAATGGTGGGCAGGTCGGCACAGGCCAACGGGTTGAGATGGACAGCGTCGAAAA
>JAPKCP010000350.1 GCA_028822885.1 Yoonia sp.
GACCCGATACCACCGTCAAAATTCAGCCAGATCGCGTTCAGGATACCGATTTGTTCTTGGCCGATTGCTCGGGTGTCATATACCAGCTTAAAGATCACAGAGGCCCCGACGAAGGAAATCGCCATTGGCATAAAGATCAGTGACTTGGCGATGTTGCCCCATGAAATACGGTCTGTCAGTTGGGCGGCAAGCAGGCCAAACGCGGTGGAGGCGGCAGGCACGACGATCAGCCAGAGCATGTTGTTGCTCATGGCCTCCCAGAATTTCGTGTCACCGAACATCTTTGTGTAGTTATCGAGGCCTACGAATGCCCCGCCTGCATCGCGATCCGTAAGAGACAGCCGCAGCGTCTCGATCACAGGATAGCCTAGGTATAGGCCAAGGGCGGCAATCGCAGGGAATAGGAATAACCAAGGGCGGACCATATTGGCGCGGTTGATGTTGCGACCTTGATCACCAGCTTTTTGAGGGAAAATGAGTTTGTCGAGGATCAGGTTCGATCCGATAAAGTACAACAGACAGCCACTCACACCGAGGATAACTGTCGTCAGACCAAGGAGGGCAGGGTGCATAACCGGACCTTTCGTTTGCATTCAGGGGATAGTGTGGTGTCCGAATTTTCGCGAAAATTCGAGGTTGCGCTAACCGAGATGATCCCGATCAGCGCAAGGTTTAAGACTTAGTCAGGCCATGTGGCTTGAATGCCTGCTGCGACTTCGGCAGCGTCTTTGCCACCTGCATAGTCAACCATGCCTGTCCAGAAGGACCCAGCACCAACAGCGCCCGGCATCAGGTCTGAGCCGTCAAAACGGAATGTTGTCGCGTTCAGCAGAACTTCGTTTAACGCACGGGATGTGTCGTCCTGGAATTTCGCAGGATCAACATCTTTGTGTGGTGTCAAAAATCCGCCGTAGCCCATCCAGACTTCGTGAGCTGCTGGATCGCGCAGGAATTCGACCAATTCCTGTGCGCCATCTGATGGGTTTGTGATCGCGAACAATGTTCCCGCACCCAAAACCGGCTTTCCGAGGTCCTTTTCAGCAAAGGCTGGAAAGTAGAAGAAGTCCGCATCTTCACCAACAACCGTACCTTCTGGGAAGAACGCAGGGATGAACGATGCCTGACGGTGCATGTAGCATTGTGGTGGGCTGCTAAACATGCCTTTTGGGCTGTCGCGGAAGTCGGTTGATGCGACGGCACCAGCCCCACCAGCAACGTAATCGTCATTCAGGGCAAATGTCCCAAATGCTTCGATAGCGCCAATGACTTCTGGGGCATCGAATGGCAGTTCGTTAGTCACCCATTGGTCGTAGATTGCTGGCGGCTGTGTGCGCAGCATCATGTCTTCGACCCAGTCTGTTGCTGGCCAACCCGTTGCTGCACCCGACCCCAGACCAATACACCAAGGTGTGCCGCCGTCTGCGACGATCTGGTCGGACAGCGCGATCAACTCTTCCATGGACTCAGGGATTTCATATCCGGAATCTTCGAAGTTCTCTGGAGAATACCAAACCAGCGACTTCAGATCGACGCGGAAGAACATGCCGTACAATTCATCGTTGCCGTCTGCGTCTGCATAGGTGCCCAGATCGACCCAAGATTGACCGGCCGCATAGTTTTCGCGGATCCAGTCAGCGGTTCCGTCCTGAAGTGGCGTCAAGAAACCACGGGACGCCATATCGGCAGCAAGACCCGGCTGGGGAAAGATCGCGATGTTCGGGGATGAGCCTGCTTCGGCGTCAATCATGATCTGCTGCTCAAAGCTGTCAGACCCAACATAGGACACTTCGTGGCCTGTGCGTTCTTCAAAGATGTCAAAAATTTCTTCGACGATTTCGGCTTCTGGGCTAAGCCACGTGCCGAAGACTGTGATTTGCTCAGCTGTGACAGCGGATGCCGTTAGGGCAAGTACAGCTGTGCCTGCGTAAAGTGCGGTTTTCATTTATTTCTCCCTTGTGACGCTTTGCGAAGGGTTTGTGGCATCTCCCAATGCTGCCAACCAAAGCGGTTTGAATGGGTCCAAAGTTAC
The DNA here is from genome assembly GCA_028822885.1 of Yoonia sp. Classification (GTDB taxonomy): domain Bacteria; phylum Pseudomonadota; class Alphaproteobacteria; order Rhodobacterales; family Rhodobacteraceae; genus Yoonia. Next base: position 2,030 of record JAPKCP010000350.1, read on the forward strand.
GACTTTAACGCATATGTCAACGTATTTTCGGTTTTTATACAGAGAATTTGTAATTCTTTGACTAACAAATGCGTTGACCACAGCTCTTATGGTGCCCATAAAATATAGTATGTTTGAAAGCGCTTTGGTAAAATAAATGAATCTTAAGGAACTCTCGTACCGCTTAGGGCTTTCCCCAACTACTGTCAGTCGCGCCCTTGGTGGGTATCCTGAGGTGAACGCTGAGACACGCCTGCGGGTGTCAGATGCTGCGCTTAAATTTGGCTATCAGCCAAACAAGCGTGCGCGTGCGTTGGCCACAGGCCGTTCGTTCAATATTGGTCATGTGTTGACTGCGTCGAACAAAAACCAGCTTGTGAACCCGATTTTTGGGGATTTTGTTGCCGGTGTAACTGAGACGAGTGGCGCCTTGGGGTACAGTCTATCGTTGACTGTAACTGAAGCCGATTTAGAGGAATCCGTGTTTCGCCGCTTGAAATCTGAGGGTGCTGTGGACGGTATTGTGCTGCAAGCCCCACGGATGAATGACGGTCGGATTGATCTTTTGCGCAAGATTGGGATGCCGTTTGTTGTGCATGGTCGCGCCACGTCTGTCGTCACGCCTTATGCGTGGGTCGATGTGAATAACAAACGTGCGTTTGAACGGGCTGCCTTGTTCTTGTTGGACTTGGGGCATGAAAAAATTGGCCTCGTGAATGGCGATGAAACGATGGATTTTGCGTATCGCCGTCGTGTTGGTTTTGAGTCAGCCTTGGCTGCACGCGGATTTGCACCGCGTCCTGAGTATTTAAGCCGTGGCGAGATGACCGAAGGGAATGGTTACGAGGCCGTGCGCCGAATGCTCGAACTAGCCGATCCACCGACAGCGTTTTTGCTGTCGTCCGTGATTTCTGCCATTGGCGCACGACGTGCCGTACAAGAGGCCGGTTTGACGCTTGGCCGCGAGGTGTCATTGATCGCCTATGACGATGATCTATCCTACCTAAGTAATCGCCAAGATGTCCCGATGTTCACTGCCGTGCGGTC
>JAPKCP010000351.1 GCA_028822885.1 Yoonia sp.
ACGTAGCCCAGCCTGCCGCCACCAATCACACCAACGACAATATACGTCAGCAAATCTTCAAGCTGCTTGGGGTCCATCGGGGCCACACCGCCGCGCCACAAATGCGCACGGCGAAGGGCTGCGGCAATCACCTGCCAGCCAATGGCAATACCGACGATATACCCCATGGCATACCAGCGCAGGGCCAGTTGAAAACCAAAGAGGTCAATTGAAAAAATCTCAGGCGAGATCGCGGGGAAGGGGATTGGTCCAGTCATGCCTTTACCTGTCCATGGCCTGTGACAAAGTCAAGCGCCCCTGATGGGTTGCGCAAGAGGCCAAGCGCACCCATATAATAGTTAACTTTATAGCGGAGCCATCTGATGCAAACGAAAAACAAAATCTTCGATGACCTTTCCCAGTTGATGACAAATGCAATGGGCGTCGCGCAAGGGGCCAAGACTGAAGCGGGCAATGCGGTGAGTTCGATGATGGATCGCTGGCTTGCAGATCGCGACTTTGTGACTCGCGAAGAATTCGACGCGGTCCGTGCCATGGCGCAAAAAGCTCGTGAAGAAAACGAAGCCTTGTCAGTCCGGATCGCAGCACTCGAAGGCAAATAACTCCGCTTCCGCGTCTTTGGTTTTTTCCAAATCCCGGGGGCTTGGGGGCTGGCCCCCAAATGATTTTTCGCGAAAAATCGTCTCTGGTCATCCACCTGCACAGATATTGCGCAAAATCTGATCCGCCCCCGTTTTCCCTTTCGCGACTTGCAACGTGGCCTGCCACACAGCCCATCCGCGTGCCCTTGCCCACGTTGCAGGATCAAGGTTCAGTCCAGCGCCGAAAGCCCGTCTCGCGTCCCCCTGAAAAAACGTCCATGCAATGGTCAGATCGCATGCCGGATCACCGATCCCACAATTACCAAAGTCGATAACGCCAGACAGCGCACCATCTCTGGTCAATAAGTTACCTGTCGCGATATTGCCGTGCAGCCAAACGGGCGGTGCAGTCCACGCGGATTGGCAGGCCTTTTGCCAAATCTTTAGAATCGCAACCATCTGTGTTGGTCCTGCAAATTGGCCAAGCGCATGTCGTATGTCTTGATCATAAATCCGCAGGTCACCGCCCCGATAAAAGTTATGATATCCAGCAGGTGGCCCGCCACCCAAAGGCACGTGGTGAAGCGCTTTCAGCCAGTTAGCCAGATCGTAGGCAAGCTTTGCATCATGTGGATTCGCGCCCAACGTCCATGTTTCACCCGGCAAATATGAGAGCACTGTCCAACAAAATGGATATCCGGGACCGGGTTTGCCGCGTCCCATGACTGTCGGGATAGGCATCGTCAAATATTTTGCAAGATGCGGCAGCCACGTCCATTCTTTTTCGGGCTGCATCGCATAGCGCTTAGTATGCGGCAGCCGCACAAGCATTTCGTCGCCGAGATGAAACGTGCGATTATCCCAACCCGACGTTGCAACTGGGCAAATATCGAGGCCCGACCACGCCGGAAACTGGGCGGCAATCAAAGACCGCACCAGTTCAATCGTGATTTTAGGATCGTCGCTCAAGTTAGTTTCAAAACTCCGACAGATACGCCACGAGGATATCCAATGCGGCTTGCAAATCATCCTTTTCAATCATCTCGGTTACAGTGTGAATATACCGTGTCCCCACAACAATCCCGACAGCGCGTGCACCTGCAGCAGCTTGTTGGGCCGCAGCCCCGTCTTGGCCGCCAGCCGCCAGCATCGTGCGCTGGTAGGGAATGCCTTTCGCAATCGCCAGCGCCTCAATCTGTTTTACCAGATCGCGATCCGCGATGAACGAACTGTCGCGCACGTGCAGCCCAAAGCCTTTGCCTTGCGTCGTCGTAGCGTCTTTCTCAGGGATACCCGGCGTGTCGCAGGCAAGTGTTGTATCAATGCCGATCCCAATATCAGGCGCAATTGCAAAGGCTGACGTTCGCGCACCGCGCAGGCCAACTTCTTCCTGACTTGTAAACACAACATGCAATTCCGCACCGCGTCCCTTGTCGCCAAGTGCGCGCATCGTCTCAATCCCAAGCCAACAGGCGATCCGGTTATCAAGGGCCTTGGAAACGATCTTATCGCCAATCTCAATGAACGGCTCTTCCATAACAACAAAGTCACCGACCTTGATCACGTCATGGGCCTTTGGTCCCATCCCCAAATCAACAAAGAAGTCACCAATCTCAGGGATTTTCTTACGATCTTCAGCAGAGGCGATGTGAACCGGTTTCCCACCGGGGTTCATCACACCCAAATGATCACCATCATCGGTACACACCCGCACCCGGCGCGAGAACAAATTGCGCGGATCAAACCCACCAACTGGCTGGAGGTATAGAAACCCCTCCTTGCTGATATGGCTCACAAGAAAACCAATTTCGTCCATATGACACAGCAACATGATCTTGGTTGGATTCTCACCAACGCCATTGCGCTTACACAACAATGACCCCATCGCGTCGGTCTTCACCTCATCAAACAGTCCGTCGATCTCAGCGGTGATCAGATCACGCACACGGTGTTCATTACCCGGAACGCCGGGGGTTTCGCACAGGGTTTTCAGCAGGTCGAGGTTCATCAGTGAGGCTCCGGTATATAGGGTTGGTATAAAGGTGGGGCGCTAGGGTAGCGAAGGCAAGTGGGTTGTCTGTAAACCACACCAAACGAAAGAGTGAGACACATGACCCAAGCCCAACTTTTTGCGCCCTATGAAACGCTTGCCGAACAGCTTCTTCCACATGCGTTTGATAAGACTGACGACGGGTCTCACGATGTGGCCCATATCGCGCGGGTTTGGGTGAATGCGCGGACCATTCACACCGTTGAAGGTGGGGATGGACAGGTTCTCGCCGCAGCCACGCTCTTGCACGACTGCATTTCATTGGAAAAGAATGCGCCTGATCGCGCGCAGGGATCGCGTTTGGCGGCTGACAAGGCGGAAACCGTCTTGGCGGCGCTTAGCTGGGATACAGCAGATATCACCGCTGTATCTCACGCCATCGTTGCACACAGTTTTTCCGCAAATGTCACACCCACCAC
>JAPKCP010000064.1 GCA_028822885.1 Yoonia sp.
TTAGGTGACATCCGGGAGGACGCTAAATGCTGATCCACCTTCATAGCCAAGCGACAACAGCCTTCAATTCAGACGCTAGTGTGATCGCAGCAAACCCGATTAGCAAAATTCTAGCGCTTATTCGGGACAACGCACCCGCGATCTACGACAGCCGGGTCATCACGCGTTTCTTGAACGACACAAACGATGGAGCGTTCTATCCAGCAACCCGTATCTGGGAAACACTGACGCTAGAGGCGACAGCAGATGGTATCATGGAAACCGCCGTGTCCATGGCCTATGAAGTCCGCCTGCGGCCGGAAGCGGAACAATCGCCCGCATGGATCGAAGCTCAGTGGGAAAAGACTAGCCGTGGCATCGCAGCTGTGAATACCCGGTGGATCAGGCATCTGTCTGGACCTTTAGATATGTCCCACATCGCGATTGCATGCGCGCTATCATACGTCGATTTACGGCATGACGCACGGAACTGGCGGGACGGGAACGCAGCACTTGCCGCATGGCACGCAGATTTCGGAGCCCGCGACACGATGCGAGCTACAAAACCAGATTAGGATCTAGAAACTAAAGCTAACACCAACATTCAGCGCGTTTGTGAAAATGTCTGATGTCAGCGAACCACCACCCTCAAGTTCCACATCGTTACTGGTGAATGTGCCTTTGTATTCGCCAAAGACCGACCATTCTTCGGTCACGGGGAAGGTCACACCTGCAAGCCATGTCGCGGCAAGCCCAGTAATTTGGTACTCAAACGTCTCTGACCCTTGGTAGCGGACTTCAACACCCGGTGCAGAAATTCCGACGCCTGCTCCGACATAGGGCGTGGCTTTACCGATGGCGTTTTGCCAGCGACGGTAGCCGTTGATCGTCCATGTGTTCAGCCCATCCGTAAACTCAAGCGCCGAAAATCCCGGCTGCAGCTCGCTGTTGGACGGGCGCACTTTATTATGAGCATAATCTAAACCGAAGCCAAATTCAGACGTTTTCCAGTTCGTAACCCGAAAACCCGCGTAAATCGGCCATTGGAAAGACTGGCCTTCCCACGTTTGCTCAAAACTGAGATCGGGAATGGCACTATCGCCTGCGATGACGATGTCAGACGGGGGAGCTGACTGATTACCAATGTAAAGACTCACCTCAATTTCGGCCACAGCGACGCTTGGCGCAATCAAACAGCAAAGAATGGTCGGAATAGACCGGAACAACATTAGGCGAATCCTTTTAGCAGACTTAATAACAATATCTTACTCGGTTTTACCGGCGCCAAGCAAATCAAACTGACCTAAACACATTTAGAAATTGAAACTGACACCGACATTCAACGCATTGGTGAAAATGTCGGTTGAAACTGTGCCACCAGTGTCCAGATCACCGTCATTTACAGTGTACGTCCCCTTATATTCGCCAAAAACAGACCACCGATCATTGATCGGCATGCTGGCACCCACGATTAAAGTCGCAGCAGGACCAGTGACTTGATACTCAAGGGTCCGTGAATTGGACGTGATGACCTCAACGTGTGGTATCGAAACACCGACACCACCACCGATATATGGCGTGATATTTCCAATAGCATCCTGCCAGCGGAAATAGGCATTCGCGGTCAGCGTGTTTAAGCCGTCAGTGAACTCAAGCCGGTCAAATCCATCCGGCAGTTCGCCGTCTTTCGGGTAGACTTTAGAGTGCGCGAAATCAACACCATAGCCAAAGCTTGGACCTTGCCACCTTGTGATACGGATTCCATAATATGGCGGGGCCTCAAAAGGGCGGCCCTCCCAATCTACCTCAAAACTGCGGTCGGCAATCACGCCGTCATTTGCGATAACGACGTCAGACGCCAAAGCACCCTGCAGCCCACCATAAAAGCTTAACTCAACTTCAGCAGCGGCAGCGTTGGCTGCAAAAACAGCTGTGCAGAGTATGATAAGTCGGTGCAAAGGCATCGCAGCTTTCCAAATAGAAGATAACGTGCCCGCTGTACGACGCACATTTCGATCGCTCAAGGACGTCTCACCTCACAACTGTTCACAATTTCATTAGTTTACGCCCTAATCGAATCAATCTTGCTAACGTGCCGACTATTTTTTAGCAGGTTTAGATAAAACGTCGGGAGGCAGCACAGGATGTAGCTGCGTCACAATGACCGATGATCTTAACCAGACGACTCCGGGTATCTCTTAGGCATCAGTTATGGACCTGCGCCGGAATGTCCGCTGGACTGGCAAGGATTTGACGTCTAAACACCGGCGCAATGGGCTGCATTTGTGGCTCGACCCCTCATTCGCGCGGATACCCGCAATATTAAACCGGAGATGCACCCCGTGTCACATGCAGACGAACACCAGGGAACACGCCGCGACTTTATCTACTACGCCACCGCAGGTGCGGGCGCAGTCGTTACTGGCGCAGCTGTCTGGCCACTGGTCAATCAGATGAACCCATCTGCCGATGTTTTGGCTTTGGCCTCAATTCGCGTGGATATCAGCGCAGTCGACCCAGGCACACAGATCACAGTGCTGTGGCAAGGCAAGCCTGTCTTCATCCGAAGCCGGACCGAAGAAGAAATTGCAGAAGCGCGCGCAGTAGACGTTGATAGTCTGCCAGATGCGGATGCCAATAACGAAAACCTTGGTGAAGTACCCGCAACTGATGAAAATCGGTCACTATCCGAAGACGGTATGTGGTTGGTTCAGATGGGTGTATGTACGCACCTTGGCTGCGTCCCACTTGGCGACGCTGGTGATTTTGGCGGCTGGTTCTGTCCGTGTCATGGGTCCCACTACGATACATCTGGTCGTATTCGTAAGGGTCCAGCACCGCGCAACCTTCCTGTTCCTGTTGCGTCCTTCGTGGACGAAACAACAATTCAACTCGGTTAAGGAGAGATACCCATGGGCGGCATTCCCCACGACCATTACGAACCATCCTCGGAATTTGAAAAGGGCATGGCTAAGCGGCTACCAATTATTGGTCTGCTCCACGCCACGATCATGGCTCCGACCCCGAAAAACCTTAACTGGATGTGGATTTGGGGCATTGTCCTGACGTTCACGCTGGCACTGCAGATCATTACCGGCATTGTGCTCGTGATGCATTACACGCCTCACGTTGATATGGCCTTCGCCTCGATCGAGCATATCATGCGCGATGTGAATGGCGGCCATATGATCCGCTACTTCCACATGAACGGGGCATCCCTGTTCTTCTTGGCCGTTTACGCCCACATCTTCCGCGGACTTTACTACGGGTCATATAAAGCCCCTCGTGAAGTCACATGGATCATCGGTATGCTGATCTATCTTTTGATGATGGGCACTGCGTTCATGGGCTACGTTCTGCCATGGGGTCAAATGTCGTTCCACGGGACGGCTGTTATCACAGGTCTGTTCGGTGCGATCCCGTTTATTGGTGAAAGCATCCAGACTTGGCTGCTTGGTGCCGGGGCTGTTGGTCAACCTGCGCTGAACCGCTTCTTCTCCCTGCATTACTTGATGCCGTTCATCATTGCGGGTCTCGTCATCCTGCACATCTGGGCGTTCCACACGACAGGCAACAACAACCCAACAGGTGTTGAAGTACGTCGGACATCCAAAGAAGATGCACAGAAAGATACGCTCCCGTTCTGGCCGTATTTTGTGATTAAAGACTTGTTCGCACTGGCCGTCATCTTGGTCGTGTTTATGGCGGTGGTTGGCTTTATGCCAAACTATCTTGGGCACCCAGACAACTACATCCCAGCGAACGCGCTTTCGACACCTGCACACATCGTGCCAGAATGGTACTTCTTGCCATTCTACGCGATCCTGCGGGCCTTCACCGCAGACGTATGGGTTGTGCAGATTGTACAATTCCTCAGCTTTGGCATCATCGACGCGAAATTCTTTGGTGTATTGGCGATGTTTGGGGCGATTGCAGTCATGGCTCTGGCGCCTTGGTTGGACACATCATCTGTCCGCTCAGGCCGTTATCGGCCCATGTTCAAGATCTGGTTTGCGCTGCTGGTATTCGACTTCATCTTGCTGATGTGGGTTGGTGCGCGACCGACAGCGTTCCCTTATGACTGGATTTCGCTGATCGCCTCTACCTACTGGTTTGCCTACTTCCTCGTTATTCTGCCCCTACTTGGCGTGATCGAGAAGCCAGACACACCACCGGCAACGATCGAAGACGACTTCAATGCGCATTACCCGTCCAAAAGCACCGATGGTGCTGCACAGCCGGCAGAGTGAGGAAAGACTAAAATGACTATGTTCCGTAAACTCACCCTTTCAGCCGTTGCTGCCGTGTCCCTCATGGGGTCACAGGCAGCCGCAGCTGAAGCCGAAGTGCACATCCATGACGTTGATTTCTCATTCGATGGTATGTTCGGGTCGTTCGACCAAATGCAACTCCAGCGTGGCTTGCAAATCTACACAGAGATTTGCTCAGCGTGTCACGGCCTAGAGCATGTAGCGTTCCGTAACCTTTCCGACGAAGGCGGCCCTTCGTTGCCTGAGGATCAGATGTTTGCCTATGCTGAATACTACGAAGTATTCGACCCGGCTTTGTTTGACGGCGAAGGTGACTTCCGCCCAGCAACACCAGCAGACAAGTTTCCTGCGGTCACTGCTGCCGGTGCACCTGATCTGTCCCTGATGGCAAAATCACGGGCAGGCTTTCATGGTCCATACGGAACTGGCCTAAGCCAACTTTGGTTCGGAATGGGTGGCGCTGAATACATCACAGCACTGATGTCTGGCTACGAAGAAGAACCAGAATGCGCTCTCGAAGGTGATCCAATGGATGGCTACTATAACACAGCGTTTGCTGTGGGTGGCTTCCCTGAGACATGCATCGACGAAGATGGCCACCACATGGTGCCGGGATCATGGATCGCGATGTCGCAGCCGATCTACGGTGAAGACATTGAATTCGCCGATGGCCATTCTAACGACATCCACCACATGTCCGAAGATGTCGCCGCGTTCCTGATGTGGACGGCAGAACCCAAGATGATGGCGCGTAAGCAGGCTGGCCTGACTGGCGTGATCTTCCTCACGATCCTATCTGTCCTGCTTTACCTGACAAACAAACGACTTTGGGCACCACACAAGCACAAAGACTGATACGTCAGCTTAAATATACAAAGGCCCGCCAACTTGGTGGGCCTTTTGCGTTCGACCAAGTAGTTTTTTACCAAATATTATAATTCACTCAAGGATTTTAAGAAAAATCCTTCTACCACGTCATCCTAAATAGGCACGCAAAGCCTCAGGCGGGTTTTCAAAAATATCCCTTGTTGGTATTGGCGCCATCGCCTGACCATCGACCACCAACACGACTTGATCAGCAACGCTTTGCGCATCACTCGGATCATGGGTCACGATCATCACAGATTTGCCCGCAGCCACGAGTATATCCTGCACCAACTTCAGCATTTCAGTTTTTAATGCAGGCCCAAGCGCTGCGAACGGCTCATCCAGCAGCACCAAAGGCCGATCAGAGACCAGAACACGCGCTAACGCGCCACGGCTTTGCTGCCCGCCTGACAAAGCACCCGGCTTACGGCTACCCAAACCCGCCAAATCAACCTGCGAAAGTGCCTTTTCAACCGTCTGCCATTGTAACTCTGATAATTTCAAATCAGGCCGCACACCAAGTCCAACATTCTGAGCGATGGTCAAATGTGGGAACAGGTTGTTGTCCTGAAATAGCATGCTCACTGGCCGCTGCCCCGGTGGACGCCCAGTCAAAATCTCACCGTTCCACAAGACACGCCCAGTCACTGGTTCCAAAAATCCGGCGATTGCGGCAAGTAATGTCGACTTACCACTACCTGAGGGTCCAATCACAGCAGTCACACCACCCGGTACTGCAAAATCAGCAGACAGCCGAAAAGTGCCTTGCGCCAGCGTGACTTTTTCAAACGTCAGCATCTACACGCCCCCCACGATCACAAATCCAAAACAACAGCAGGCTTAAACAAACCAATAATAGACCCGCACCGGCAGCAGCTTCGATCTGATACGATCCCATCAACCGATACATTGCCAACGGCAAAGTCGCGCCAGCATCGTTTGCAAATAACGCGATCACGCCCAAATCGCCCATCGACAGCGCCGCAGCCAATCCCAGTGCAAACCCCAAAGGGCGGCGGACGCGGGGTAGAATCACAAGACGTAAACGGACCCATCCTGACATCCCAAGATGATCCGCCAAACGGCCATAGTCAGCAACAACACTTTCAACCGCAGGTGCCAAAGATCGCAATGCAAACGGCAGCGCCAGCGTCGCATTCACCAACGCTGTGACCGGTAAGGCCAAATCAGAAGGCCGTACAAACGGAAATACAATGAGGAACAATCCCGTTCCCATAACCAACCCTGACGCCGCCAAGGGCAAGACCCCGACAATCGCGACCATCCGGCCACCATGTAACGCCAGCGCCATGGCCATCACCACGGTCAACGCGGCAGACACAACGGCCACGCCCACGGACCGGACAGCGGCGTTCAAAACGCTCGCAGGCAGTTCGAACAATCCCGGAACCCCTTTCAGCACGACCATGCTTAATGGCACGATCAGAAAGACAGCGGCAAACCCGATCCAAGCAAAGTCTATCGCGCGCGATCCGTCCCATCGCTGCACAACCCGGTCCAAGCCAGCGCCAAATCCGTCCACGGCAGTCACTTGCCAAGCGATAATCGCAGCCACTGCGCAAATTGAGAATTGAATACAGGCTAACAAAGCCGCGCGACCCAAATCAAATTCCCGTAAGATTGCATAGTATATTTCTGTTTCAACAGTTGATGCGCCCGGTCCGCCGCCAAGCGTCAAGGCAACAGCGAAGCTCGTCAAACAAATCAGAAAAATTACCAAGAATGTGCCCGGCACGACAGCTCGCAGCATCGGCCATTCCAATAATCGACTGACTGGGGCGTTGAGGGACGCCACCAAACGGAACCGTTCAGCAGGGATCGCAAGCCAGCCTTGCAACAGGAATCGCGTCGCCAAGGGTAGGTTGAAAAATACATGGGCCAAAACGACCCCATGGAAGCCATATATCGACACCTCAGGCAGGCCCAAAACCCCCAGAAAATCGTTCACTATTCCACTGCGACCAAATACCGCCAGTAAGCCTAATACTGCCACAATCACAGGTAAAATAAAGGGGGCGCCGAGTAGCGTAATCAACGCGCCTCGCCCCCAGAACGTTTGACGGGCCAGCGCGCGTGCGACCGGAATTGCGAGCAGTACGCTGACCAAGGCAGACACTAAAGCTTGGGTAACTGTAAACTGTATTGCCGCCCAATCAGCCACAGAAAGGCCAGTGCCAACCTCTGCCCGCATCGCAACTGCGATCATTGTGCCGATGGTCAGCAACAGTACCAACGCCCCCGCCACGTAGGCGGGGACGCGATATATTATTTGGACAGGGCTTCGCGCCATTCGGCCAATGCCTCATCCCGGATCGCAAGCGCATCTTCTGGCGTTTTCAGCAGCGAAATCGCAGGCGTGATCAGCGTTTCAAAGCCATCTGGCAGGCCAGCAGCGGGTGTCACAGCTGGGTACATCCAGTTGGTCGTTGGAATGATTGACTGGAACGTCTCAGACACCATGAACGCCAAGAACTGGTCAGCCAATTCAGGAACGTCAGTTCCCGCAACTTTGCCAGCAACTTCGACCTGCATGTAATGGCCTTCGTCAAACGCCCAAGCGACCTTTGAAGCGTCTTCCTCAGCGATCAGGTGATACGCGGGTGACGTGGTATAGGACAACACAGCGTCAGCTTCACCATCAATGAACAAGCCGTATGCTTCAGACCATCCCGGCGTCACGGTGACAATGTTGTCAGCCAAAGCAGCCCAAATCGCAGGGGCTTCGTCGCCATAGGCTTCCTTCACCCACATCAACAGGCCAAGGCCCGGCGTAGAAGACCGTGGGTCTTGTATGACGATTTTGATGTCGCTCTCAGCCAACGCCTTGATCGATGTGACTGACGCATCACCTTCATTGCCAACAAAAGCGAAATAGCCCCAATCAAACGGGAGAAATTCAGCGTCAGTCCATTCAATGGGCAGTGTCAAATCAGCATCGACACCATGCGGGGCAAACAAGCCAGTCTCACGCGCAGCAGCGGTCAGGTTGGTATCAAGACCGAGCACAACGTCAGCCTCGGTCCGTGGACCTTCCAACTGAAGACGGGCGAGCAATGCAGCGCCGTCGCCAGCCCCAACGAATTCAAGATCGCAGGCGCAGACTTCTTCAAACGCAGCCTCTACAGCAGGGCCCGGGCCCCATTCGCTGGTGAAGCTATCATAGGTCAGGACAGTCAATTTCGGGGTCTCTGCAGCGGCCATAGTGGCCACGCAAAGTCCCGCAACAGCTGTCAGATAAGTGGTCTTTAGCATCGTATCCTCCAAATGTGACGGACGGATTGGGGGAATAGCAATGATGCCAGACCTTCCCTCCGCCGGTCTTAACCGGTTCAGGTTCTACGGGTCAGCTTGCGCTATCTCAGCCATATTGGCCCCCCGAGGTACGCGTTTCCTAAAACACAGACCAGCAAAGGGCAAGCGAAACCACTTGAGGCCCTTCGCCACCACCGCTAGACCATCGTCACAAAGGGGATATTCATGTCGATCAACAGCTTTGGCCATCTTTTCCGGTTCACCACTTGGGGCGAAAGCCATGGACCTGCATTGGGTGCCACCATCGACGGTTGCCCCCCTGGCGTCCCGCTAGAAGCGCCGATGATCCAGCAATGGATGGACAAGCGCCGCCCAGGACTGAACAAAAACACAACGCAGCGGCAAGAAGCGGACGCTGTTAAAATTCTGTCCGGCGTCTTTGATGGTGTGACAACCGGGACCCCCATCCAAATAATGATCGAAAACACAGATCAGCGGTCCAAAGACTACGGCGACATCGCGAACACATTTCGACCGGGCCATGCAGACATCACGTACCACCAAAAATATGGCGTGCGAGATTATCGCGGCGGCGGACGGTCCTCAGCACGCGAAACAGCATCGCGGGTTGCAGCAGGTGGAGTGGCACGTGAAGCAATCAAAGCCATCGCACCAAACGTCGAAATCCGAGGCTATATGACCCAGATGGGGACCAAAAAGATCGACCGGTCCAAGGTCGATTGGAGTCAGATCGACAAGAATGACTTTTTCTGCCCCGACCCAGATGCAGCGGCAGAGTGGAACGACTACTTGGCATGGCTGCGTAAGGACGACCATAACTCTGTCGGCGCGATTATCGAAGTTGTTGCGCGCGGCGTGCCTGCAGGTATTGGTGCGCCAATATACGGTAAGCTCGACACTGATCTGGCAGCTGCGATGATGTCGATCAATGCGGTCAAGGGCGTTGAAATCGGCGAAGGCATGGCGGCGGCTGCCTTAACCGGGCGTGACAACGCAGACGAGATTTTCATGGGCCAAGGCGGACCCACGTATTCTTCCAACCACGCCGGTGGCATCCTTGGTGGGATTAGCACAGGGCAGGACGTCGTCGTGCGCTTTGCCGTAAAACCAACGTCATCGATTCTTTCCCCGCGCCAATCAATTCGGATGGACGGCAGTGCGACAGAAGTCATCACAAAAGGGCGCCATGATCCATGCGTTGGCATCCGTGCTGTGCCAGTAGGCGAAGCGATGATGGCCTGCGTGATCCTTGATCATCTCCTGCTCGATCGCGGTCAAACAGGCGGCGTGCGCGGTCAAATCGGATGATAGTTGGGGGCTAGCCCCCAATCCCCCAGAGTTGTTCTGGCGAAATGAAAGGGAGCCGCACGGTGCACTTCTTTGGTTTCTTCTAAATCCCCGCCGGAGGCATCTGAGGTCTCAAGATTGCGCAGTTGATCGTTTACTCAGCTGCACAGCCAAAATGCCACCTGCGATGATCACAACACCGACCACGTCAAGGATTCCTATAGATTCACCCAAAAGGGTCGCCGCGATTGCGACCCCTAGAAACGGATTTAGAAAGTGGAAAGTCGACGCCTTTACCGCGCCGATGCGGCCAACAAGGATGAACCACACCCATGTCGCAAGCAATCCGGGTACAATCGTTGTGTATCCAAAAGCCACGATAAGCTGCCAGCTCCACGTGATGTCAAAACTCTCCCAAGCAAGGGCTGGCACCCAGAGAACTGCGCTGCCAACCAACATTTGCAGACCGACGATCATCAGAACGTTCCCACCCGACGCAGCACCTAAAACCGCCAATGTCGCAACGGTTAGGGACACCACGCCAATGATGCACAGCACAAGTCCGTAGACGTCCACGCCACCCGTGATCCGCGCACCCATGATCAACGTCACGCCCACAACCCCCGCAATGAGGCCTACAACGCCCAGCGCACGTATTTTCTGACCCAAGAAAGCCCATCCAACCAGTGCCACAAGCAAAGGCATGGTTGAGGCAATAATCGCCGCCAGAGAGGCAGCCACAGTCTGCATCGCAATAAAGTTTAAGCCAAGATATAACGCATTCTGGCAGACGCCGAAGACAACCACACCGATCCATTGCTGCCGCGTCAGGCGGGCGTTTTGACCAAGCATGAGTGCGATGATGACGCCCAGCGTTCCAGACACTAGAAATCGCAGCGCTAAAGCCGTCAAAGGTGGGGCATATTCTACAATGATACTGGCAGACGTGAACGCCGACGACCACATCGCCGCAAATGCCAAGCCCATTAAAACCGCGCGAATGTCCATATCATCTTACCAACGCAAAAGGGTCACCATCTCTGGCGACCCTTTCGTAATCTCTTAAGATTGGCAACGCTTAGTCGTTAACGCTGTCTTTGAGCGCTTTTGCGATTGTCATTTTGACTACCTTGTCAGCGTCTTTCTTGATCTGCTCACCAGTGGCTGGATTACGAACCATACGCTCTGGGCGCTCACGGCAGTAAATTTTGCCAACACCGGGAAGCGTCACTGCGCCACCACCAGATACTTCTTTGGTGATGATAGAAACAATCCCATCAAGTGCGCTCATTGCGCCTTTTTTGTCCATGCCAGTTTCTTCGGCAAGTGCAGTTACAAGCTGCGCTTTTGTCATAGGCTTAGTTGCCATGTTTCAGTCTCCCTCGTTTTATACTCTTAACAACCCTTGGGGTGTCCTACCGTCTGTGCAAACGGTATATGGTGGCTATCCACTACAGTTTGTGTGCTCTGCGCAAGGAAAATAACGCGCTTTCCAGTGATTTTTGCTAAGTTTGGGGCTTTAGAGGAACGCCGTCTCCTCAAAGCTGCGTAATTTACGACTGTGGATGCGTTCTAAGGGCATATCCCGCAAACCTTCCATCGCCCTGATCCCGATCATCAAGTGCCGTGCCACCTGCGTTTTATAGAAATCAGACGCCATACCAGGCAGTTTTAGCTCACCATGTAGCGGCTTATCGGACACGCACAGGAGGGTCCCATACGGCACCCGGAACCGAAATCCGTTCGCAGCAATTGTCGCGCTTTCCATGTCCAGTGCGACAGCCCGTGACTGCGATAAGCGCTGCACTGGACCCGCTTGTTCGCGCAGTTCCCAGTTGCGGTTATCGATCGTTGCGACAGTGCCGGTGCGCATGATTTTTTTCAGCTCATACCCTTTCAGCTTTGTCACTTCGGCGACGGCCGTTTCCAGCGCAATCTGAATTTCAGCAAGGGCGGGGATTGGCACCCAAACAGGCAAGTCATCGTCCAGAACGTGATCCTCGCGCAGGTACGCATGCGCAAGGACGAAATCACCAAGACTTTGTGAGTTCCGCAGACCCGCACAATGCCCGACCATCAACCACGCATGTGGCCGCAGCACTGCGATATGATCAGTCGCTGTTTTGGCATTCGACGGCCCAACACCGATGTTCACAAGAGTTATACCGCCGCCATGCTCGCGCTTTAAATGATAGGTTGGCATTTGCGGCAGTTTCGCAGGGGCATTCAACGGCGCATCTGGGTCCGTGATCTCAACATTTCCGGTGCTTACAAAACTGGTATATCCACTCTCAGGATCAGCCAACATCTGTCGCGCGTAGCCCTCAAATTCTTCGACATAGAATTGGTAGTTCGTGAACAGAACATGGTTCTGAAAATGCTCTGCGGCAGTCGCAGTATAGTGCTGCAATCGCGCAAGAGAATAATCCACACGTTGGGCTGTAAACGGCGCCAAAGGTGCAGACCCATCAGGATACAAAAAGCCAGAACCGTTCACGATATTATCGTGCATCGTGCTTAAATCTGGCACGTCAAAGACATCTCGCAACGGAAAATCCATCGCCCCATCTTGTGGTACCGTCATATCAGCATCGTTCGCCACAGCAAAATGGACGGGCATCGCAGTCGTTGAAACACCAATAAATACGGCTACACCGTGGTTTTCAATCAACAGTCCGATCTGTTGCTCAAGGTAGCCCTGAAACAAATCTGGCCGTGTCACCGTCGTACTATACTCTCCCGGCTCTGCGACATGGCCAAACGAAAGGCGGCTGTCCGCCTTTGTGTAGCTTGTCGTAGTCAGTCGAATTTCGGGGTAGAATGCACGGTATTTATGCTGTGGCATATTACCAGAAATGGCATCTGCGAAATTCTGGCACAAAAAATGCGCGGCAGTTGTATACAGTTCGCACAGACGCTCCACAGCGGCGGCAGGGTCTATGAAGGCCTCTGGTGCTGGCACATCGGGTGTCAGAAGGGTGCGCGT
>JAPKCP010000352.1 GCA_028822885.1 Yoonia sp.
ACGTACCATTTACGCAGGTTACGGATGTCAGCCATATCCATCGCACGGGCTTGCACAGGGTCAGGATAAGCCACCGGACGGGCGGACGGACCCATCGGAATTTCGCGACTGTAGCGGTTTGGCGTGGCCAACCCATCATAACACGGCTCAATCCCCGCGAGGCTGCCGTGTTCGTGAATCTTGTCGGTCATTTTGCGCAAAACAGGAATGTCGCTATCGTCCCAAAGCCGCCCTTCGATCACCGGGCTAAGTTCAGAGGTGTGGTGAATTTCGACCTGTTCGGTACAGATCACGCCCCACCCGCCTTCAGCCTTGATCCCGCGCATTTCAGCCATCGACGATGGATATTGATGCCCCATCCCATTGCAATGAGGCACCTGATAAAAGCGATTCCGCGTTTGCACCGGACCGATCTGAACCGGTTCGAACAAAATATCATACCGTGGATCACGCAAACTGCTCAGGGACATTGGTTTGTTCATGGTTCATCTACCTCTAACATACGTTCGCGTTGATCAGACCGTGCTTCGCAGGACCCACAGACACCGGGACCACTAAGGACATTCACCACCTCACCACCTATAAAATCACCGCTCATGTGCGCGCCCGACATCAGCGCCTTATAGCGCCCAGCAACCGCTTCACCGGCAAAGAAAACGCGATCCCCCAAAGGGGTGGCAAGGGCGGTGCGCGCTTCAAAACGACCAGGCTTTGCAGCGGCATACGCCCCGAGGGTCAAAGGATTAGTGGCCCAATCAGTCATGACCCCTTTGACAAAATGGCTGCGCGCACGGCTTCCCATCATGTTCACGAATTCACCCAGCGCAAAATCCACAGCATCGTCCACACTACCACGCGATAGATCCCAGCCAAACTGGCCACCGACATACCCCACGGCAAGATCGAAACCTGTGGGCCACGTCAGAAAGTAACACGCCTCTGCGGGCACTGCGTCAGGCACGGCATAGGTGAGGAAATCATTGTCTTGCAGGCCGAAACGCTCCCCATCAAACTGAAGCGCAATCTTGGCAAGCAAACCCATAGGAACATCCGCGATGGCTTCGGCTTTTTGCACGGGAAGGTCGGGGATAAATTTGATCGCACCTGACGCCAGAACCCCAGTTGATACCGTGACGATGCACGCACTTGCTGTGATCGTGCCGTCAGTGGTTTCAACGCGGACGCCCTGCCCGCTCCAATCAATGGCCGTTGCGGCGACCCCAGTTCGGATCGGCAACCTTTGACCGTAAGTTGCGACCAACGTTCCAAGACCTTCGCGCACAAGGTAGTTATAGGCGTAGGTCCCGTAGGAATTCATGTCACCAGTGGACAAATCCGCAAAATCGACACCGAAATCCAGTGGCCCAATCCAGCTTTGGGCTACGGCCGAAAAAGGCAAATCGTCAGGCACGCGTGACGACGCGGCTACATCACCTGCGCTGTAAACTCGGCTGCTGATCTGTTCAAATGCACTGTCATATTGGCGTTGTTGCGCGGCTGTCGCCGGTTTGTTGCCTACATAAAACGCATCACCAGCCGCGTTATGATCGACCAGCCCGAACCCTTGCGCACGCGCAATATCCACATGCGGCAAACCGCCCGGCCCCTGCAACCATTGGCAGCCATGATCGAATGGAATGCCAAATGTGCCACTTTCGGTAAAGGCACGCCCACCGATCCGGTCAGATGCTTCGATCACAATCACAGTTTTGCCACCCGCTATCACTTTGCGAGCCGCCGCGATGCCAGCAGCACCGGCACCAATTACAACCACATCCGGTGCCGCAGGCTGCGCGCGCGCAATCATCGGCAGCAATGAACAACTTGCGGCACCAGCCAAAAAACTACGGCGCGAGGGCGACATTCCATTCATGCGGACACCCCCAAACTGGGCTTTTGGAAATGCGCCGGGAAGGTCGCACGCAGAAATGTTGCCATCTGAGAGATACAATAATCACGCGTAAATTTTTCAGGATAAAGGATCGCGTTCAACCACAGCCCATCGCTAAAACTTTCGATACCGCCGGCAATGGAGGCGACGTCGATCGGGTCGCCAGCGTTTAGGCTTTCACACAAATCTTCCAACACATCCGTACGTTCATCATCGAACGATTCAACGATCTTGCGGTAAAGCACACGGTATTGGACTTCACCGAAGTAGGCGAACCAAACTGAGATCTTGGTTGGGTTGAAAATACGCGGATCAAAGCTCGACATGGCGACGGCCCACAATCGTTCAGCGGGGGCCAAAGTATCGTCTTTCATAAGACCCGCCCACGTGCTGCGCACTTCTTGGGACAGGTGGGTCAACGTTGCATTCAATAGATTGTCTTTACTTTCGAAGTGCAAGCTGACGATGCCCATCGACAGCCCGGCCCGCCCCGTCACCGCAGCCATGGTGGTGCCAGAAATGCCGCGTTCTGCGATACAATCCACTGTCGCCTCGATCAGCTGAAGGCGGCGCACTTCTTTGGGGGCCGTGCGGCGTTTAGTCTTGGACCTTGGCTTTGTTTCGATGCCAGTCGTCATCGCAAGTTACCTTTCGAACGCAGTCAGTAGATCTTTGGGCCATAGCATCCAGACGAGCAGCGCCGCCGTCCTGATACTTTGCCGATCACATCGCCCTAACCATTCCAAGAGTGTCACACATCTTGTGCAAACATCATAGACTAATGAATGACTATTCATTCGTTATGGTGCAAAATATGATTTTGTAGTCAAGCGAGTTGGCGAAGTTCCTTCTTCGCCATAATAATATGAGAATATTCATCACTAATTCTGGAATCGTAGAGCGTCGAAAAACTACATTTGTAGAAAATATGTAGCTTTCAAAGACGGTTCCACGGCAAGCTCAGTGGCGTAAGCTCTGCTTTCACCATCGATGATTTTATCAAAAAATTTACAAAACAAACTATAGTGGCGCAAATTATTAGAACAAACCCTGTAAGTACCCGGCACCAAGCTAACACAAACGACTGAACGATCATTCATTGAATCTTTAGATAACCTGCTGCAAGACTATAAATGAAGGTAAACGACCCAAA
>JAPKCP010000065.1 GCA_028822885.1 Yoonia sp.
GTCATGCGGTATCGCATCCTTGGCCAAACAATGAGCTGTCACGCCTAGCCATTTTTCCAGCCGCTTCGGTGCAGCTTTGGCAAGGCTACCAGTCTGCGATTTCCACAAATATTTTGTAATCGCGTGGTTTGTGCACAGGCGAAGTATTTGGTCAGCAGACTTAGCTGCAATGCTATTGTGCGGGTAAGGGAACACTCCAAAGAAGTCGGTATCATACAGTGAGCAACGCCCCGTTCCGAATTGTGAGCCCAACACAGCAACAGAACATCAGTCGGTTAACCAGCCTAAGATATTCTCCATCATCGCATCGCAAGCCATCAACTCGGTTTTGCTCAACCCTTCGTCCGCTTTGTGTCCGTCAGACGCCATGTCACCCGGACCAATCACGACTGTATTCAAACCCAGTTCGGCAAACACCCCAGCCTCGGTTCCGAACGGCACCTTGGTTGTTTCTGTGGTGCTAGCCATCTCGCAGGCCCAACCTACTATGGAATCTGACAGATCGATGCTTAGGCTTGGGTAGCTATTGACCCGCTCAACCAAAATAGGTGACGCAGATGGAAACGTTTGCCCGACCCGCTTAGCAGCGTCTTCAATCTCACGCTGAATTTCGCGTGCAGGTGTGTCGACGAGGTGTCGAAATTCCATGTCCAACTTGGTGCTAGCCGGAACGATGTTAAGGGCCTGCCCCCCATTGATCCGCCCGATGTGAACCGTTGAATATGGAATGCTGAAGGCGTTGTCTTGAGGTCCATTCATCAAGCGTTCTTGCAATCTGCGCATTTCAGAAACAAAGTCCGCTGCCACGTGAATGGCATTCACAAAATTGGGTGCTAGCGCACTGTGTCCGGCTTGGCCGTGGCATGTTACTTTGAGGGCTGTTTTCCCTTTATGTCCTGTTGCCACTTGCATCGACGTCGGCTCCCCGACGATGATCGCGCGAGGCTTCCCGATCAGCTTCTTAAGCTCAGGCATCATCTGTTGAATGCCAACGCAGCCAATTTCCTCGTCATATGAAATCGACAGGCTGAGAGGTGCGGAAAGCGGGGTTTCCCCAACGCGTTCGGCCAGCGCCAAAGCGGAGGCAAGGAACCCTTTCATATCGGTGGTGCCCCGGCCAAAGACGCGATCGCCTTCGTCGGTCAAGGTAAATGGCGGGCGGGTCCAAACTTGACCTTCGACTGGCACAACATCGGTGTGCGCCGAAAGGCATACACCGCCATCGACCTTGGGACCGATACACGCGAATAGACCTGCTTTGGTGCGATCAGGCGACCAAATGCGCGTGACCTCAAAACCTGCGCCAGATAGCAGGTTCTGAACCCAGTCGATGAGGTCCAGATTGCTGTCGTGGCTTACAGTTGGAAAAGCCACAAGTTTGTCCAACAATTCCAACGTTCTGGTCAAATGTATCATGTCGCTACCTCGCTTGTTTGGCGCGACTAATTGAGCGCAAGTTCGGTGATTTCACGCCGAAATGGCAGGGCATCGCCAATATCCATCTCGTCCAACTCACGCGCATAACGATGGCCTGCATAGGTCGCCCAAGCAATTGGTCCCGGCGCATTCGCATCACCAATCAGTTTAACCGACTTAATGCCGGCGTCTGACCACTCAGCTTCACGTGCTTTGAGGTCATTAAACACGGCGTTATTTTCCAACCGTGACGTTACCAGCAACACTGCGTCGCATTCGATGGAACGGGGTTGATCGGTAAACATGCAGTTAGTTTCAACGTAATCCTTGCCTATGGCTGTGACGCCGCGATTCAGGTCGATGGTGACTCCCATTTTTGCTAAACGTCGGTGTATTTCGTGTTGCTCAAGCGTGTTCAGGGTCCATTCGCTCACATAGGCGGCAGGTGTGACAAGCGTGACGGAGCAACCCTTTTGGATAAGCAACTCTGCCATGACGCCACCCATGTAATAGTGGTCATCATCAAAAATCACGACATGGCCTGTTGGGTTGCCTCCAGTCATTAAATCGTCTGGGGTGAATATCGGCATCGCGTCATCAGTCGGGAACGGCACTATGTGCTGGCGCGAAACACCGTCGCGGCGCCACTTTGCACCCGTTGCGATGCAGATGTTTTCGAACCCAAATTCTAGGATGCTTTCGGCATCAAGAGCGCTGTCAAAATAGGTGTCAACATTGGCTTTTTGGCTGATTTGGTATTCGCGATAATCAGCGACGCGACCCCATGCGCTAAGGCCTGGAAGGTGACGTTCACGCGCTACGCGTCCGCCCAAAACTGTACCTGCTTCCGCCAATGCCACATCATAGCCACGCTCGGCAACTGCGCGCGTCGCCTCAAGGCCTGCGGGGCCCGCACCGATAACCAGCACATTGGAACTATGACCTTTGAGGTTCATCCGTTCTGGATGCCAGCCTTTGCGCCATTCTTCCATAAACGTAGGATTTTGGGTGCAACGGCTGATCGACATCGTCATATCGCCGGTTACGCAGATGTTGCAGCCAATACATTCACGAATGTCCTCAATCCGGCCTTCCTCGATCTTTTTGGGCAGGAACGGATCTGCAATCGACGGTCGCGCACAGCCAATGAAGTCAAGCGTGCCCGTTTTAATCATTTTCACCATGACATCAGGGCTCGTGAAGCGGCCGACGCCAACAATGGGCTTGTCCGTTAGTTTATGGATGCCCCGAACCAGCTCGTGCTGTGCGGCTTCTTCTTTGAAACGCGACGGTCCGGAGCAATCCTCCCATGTGCCTTGGGCCAAGTCCCACAGGTCAGGCAGATTGCGGTTCATCTCAACAAACTCACGGACCTCAGCATTGGAAAAGCCCAGATCCCCGATGGTTTCGTCCAATGACACACGTAAGGTGATGCCCATTGTGTCGCCCACCGCGTCGCGCATATCCGCGATCACTTCGTTTACAAAGCGCGCACGATTTTCGAGGCTACCACCGTATTCGTCTGTGCGGTGGTTGGTGGCCCGGCTTAGAAAATGCTGAAAAATGCCAAAGCCGTGGGCCCCATATAGGCAGATCAAATCAAAGCCCGCAGTCTGGGATCGCTTCGCTGCGTTTACAAACCAACGGCGCAGATTACGGATATCGGTTTTGTCCAAGGCACGCGCTTGAACAGGATCATTTGTGAAGGTGCGGATCGGCTGTGCCGACACAGCCATCGGCACCTCTTTGGAGTATAAATTAGGCCCATTTACACCCGAGTATGCCAGCTGAATACCGGCCAGCGCACCGTATTCCTTCATAGTATCCGACATTTTACGCAACATGGGGATATCTTTGTCTTCCCAAAGGCGCAGTTCGATGAACGGAGTAATTTCCGACGTGTGATGCATCTCGCACTGCTCAGTGAAAATGACGCCCCAACCGCCCTCAGCTTTGGACCCTCGCATCGCAGCTGCCGCAGACGGGTCGCGGTAGCCGCCACCATTGCAATGGGGCACCTGATAAAAGCGGTTTTTGGCTGTGACAGGCCCGATTTGCATCGGCTCAAAAAGGACGTCGTAGCGGGGATCACGCACGGGGTATTCTCCTGTATGGAAAAGGCATTGGCCCAATGGTGACAGACTTATGGGTTAGGCAATAGTCGCAGTTGCGAAATCATGGCTTAGGCTGAGCTTAAGTATTGGCATCAAGAGGAAGACCCGGATAGCCCCATTTGGAAATGGTCTGGGACGCATGATCGATAAACGCATCCACGCACAGAACACTGCGCGCACCTTCTGGAATAATGAAGCCCAGCCGCATCGGGCGCTGCATGCCCTCCAACGGAATAAACCGCAGTTCTCGTCCATCCGGCGATAGGTCAGAATGTGGACGTATATTGGCGACAGAAAAGCCAAAACCATTCGCAACCAATGACCGCATTACAGCCATGTCGCGTGTGCGTTCGACGATATGCGGCGTACAACCAGCGCGTTCAAAGACGCTGAGAAAGTAGCTTCTGCTTATCGGTAGATCGAGCAGAACCATCGGGTGGCCCACCAGCGTTTTGACTGAAACTGATTTATGTTTTGCCAAGACATGGTCGGCTGCAACCACCGCATAAAGAGGCAAAGATCGCAGGGGAATAAATTCCAAATCAGGTGGCACTTCAAGATCATAGGTCAAAGCGACATCAATTTCTGCCCGCCTCAACTTCTCAATCAGCGTCTCTTGATCGCACTCGACTTGTGAGACCTGAACGTCAGTGTGCTTGTGTTGAAATTCGCGGCGAATTGCGGGTAACAAAACTTGTGCAAACGTCAGAAGGCACCCGACACTAAGTGGTCCTTGTACGGTACCAGATATCGCGCCAGCCAGACGGTTAAGACTGTCCGCCTCGGACAACACTTTGCGTGCCTGCACCATAAATTGTCGTCCAGCCTGCGTTAGGCTTAGCCCATGCGCATGTTTGCGAACAAAGAGTGGCAGACCGAACTCTGCTTCCAATTGCGTAATCGCCGCAGATATCGACGGTGAGGACACGTTGACCTGTGCACTCGCTTGCGCAATGGAACCTTGTTCGCCGACCGTGACGAAGTATTCCAATTGCCGAAGGGTGAACCGTAAAGCCATGGAGCAATTATGCGACGGGGATCAGAATGTTCAAGCTTTATACTTAATCCATGTGGTTTTGAGGGTAGTGTGTCTGTCAAAGCTGTGCAGCGACAGATCACGTCCAAAACCAGACTGCTTCATGCCACCAAAAGGCGTCTGCACACTTAGCGCGTCAACCATATTCACAGAAACTGTCCCACCCATCAACCTTTCAGAGACGCGCAAGGCACGGCTAAAATTGTCCATCCCGACAAGACGCTGCATGTTATCGTTGGCCATGCGCAGAGCTGCAACTGCTCAGGTCACATCCTCAACGTCACAGGCGGCAACATCGGCTAAAACCGCGTCGGTCGTAAGGTTGAACGACTGAGGCGTCTCACTGGATGCTGCATCGACGAACTCACCACTGATGAAGGCTTGGTGGCGCAATCTTAGTCCCGATGCGCGTTTACTCTAGTCGGCTTTAGTGTAACCTAGCACACTGATATTAATTACCTATTTTCCATCGCTACAGATCACCGGGCACACCGTAAGACGGTGCTTCACGCGGATCAATGGCACGCTGCACGTAGGCGTCAAGCTGCGGTTTATAGACACCCCAAGCGGTTGCGATATTCTCAATCGGGCAATCCTCGGTCCAGTCACAACGCAGTTCGGCCACTGGCCACGCGACCTTATCCACGAGCAACATGCCTGCAGAATGCAGTGGCCCGGCCTCACCGCCCGCAGACAAGCCAGCCCGCATTGCGGCAATAAGGCGATCACCAAGATGGCCAGAGCTGTTCAGAAAGCCATCGACGACAGCCTGCGGCACGCCTTCATTGTCCAACATGTTCCCACCCGACGCGACGTTTGGCCCTTGTGCCTGTGTCCAGATACCGAGGGAATTTGGGCCCGAATGGATCGCGGTTGCGCCCGTTTTATCCACGGCCAGAACTTGGCGGTATTCAACGAATTTACCCTGCTTGCGAACGCGTTCAACCGCTTTGACAGCACTCAGACCGCCAGCCATTAGATCAAGCGCCAATGGCCCCAGCGTTGGATCGGTCACATTCTGCGAGGCGACGGCACCAACCCCGGCACGGGCATAGGCACATCGGGCAGCGACAGCGGGCGATGAGGATGAAATGGCCAAGCCGAACATGCCTGTTTCAGCGCAGCGCGCAACGAGGGAAAATGTCATTCTGGGATCACCGCCGTGCCATCAATTTCTACGAGCCATTCAGGTCGTGCCAAGGCTTGCACGACTAGTCCAGTCGAAACGGGATGCACGCCTTTGATGTATTCGCCCATGGTGCGGTACACCGCCTCGCGGTGGCGCACATCGGTGATATAAACCACGACTTTGACGAGGTGTTCCATCGTCCCGCCAGCTTCTTCGATCAGCTGTTTGATGTTCTGCATCACCTTGTGGGTCTGCTCAACAGGATCATTGCTTTCGATATTTTTGAAATCATCGAGGCTTTGAGGACATTGGCCCCGTAACCAGACGGTCTTACCGCCATGGGTCACAACCGCTTGGCACAGATCATTATCGAGGCTTTGCTCTGGATAGGTTTTTGCAGTGTTAAATTTGCGTATGCGCGTATGCGTCATGGAGTGTTTCGCCCTTTTCGTTATTCGGCGGCGGACTGCACAACGGCTGCCTCGCCTTGATAGTCTTGATAAGCTCGTTGAATGGCTATCTGGTCGGCGATGAATTTGGCATCGTGCCAGACACCCCACAGGAAGGTTGATCCGCGGCGCGATTGCCATGGCAGACCGAGGAAATATACGCCCGGTTCCTTGGATACGCCTCGCTGGTGGATCGGCGCGCCTTTGTCGTCAAAACCGTCGACCTTGAGCCAGCTAAAATCCTGCTTATAGCCTGTCGCCCAGATAATTGTTGAAATGCCCTCGGCGACAAAATCCAAACTGGCTATAGGATTCGTCAGGCTTATCGGGTCGGGCCAAACCTCACGGGCTTCGGGTTCAAACGGCAAATCAAGCCCCATCACGGCGGCGTAAGCGTCTGCGGCATCCAACAATTCTAGATAGTTGGCGTCACCCGCCATAACGTTTTTTTGAACATCATCTGCGAAAGTCAGTTTGCCTTCCGCGTAGTGTTCGGTGCGTCCAAGAAGCGTCACGCCTTCGCTGGCGAGCCGTCGGAAATCCATCGTGCAGCCACCATAAGCACCACTAACAGAAATCGTAACATGCTCCGTCCCCGGCCTCTGCGCCGCCATATCCCACAAGCCCAAAACACCAAGCCACCAAACGAAATCACGGCCACGATATCTGCGCGGTGGGCGATCATGGGGGCCAACAGATAGGAATACCTTGCGGCCAGCACGGTTCAATTCATCTGCGATCTGTGCGCCAGATGATCCAGCGCCCACAACCATGATGGCCCCGTCTGCAATCTGGTCTGGATTGCGGTATTTGGCAGAGTGCATCTGCTCAATTCTAGCGGTCTGTGGCACAATTTGTGGGATGATGGGATGCTGAAAGGCACCCGTTGCGGACACGATGCGCGTCGCTTCGATAACACCATCCGTTGTCTCTACCCGAAAACCTGCACGATCAACCAAACGCTCAGCCTTGATAACTTCGACGCCAGTGCGCACGGGCGCGCTCACCATTGCCGCATATTCTTCGATGTAGTCTGCAACGCGATCCTTGCTGACGAATTCATCGGGCGCATTCCCTTCGAACTCTAGATTGGGGAAACGGTCATGCCATACAGGGCCGTTTGTGACCAACGCGTCCCACCGCGATGTGCGCCACGCTTCGGCAATCCGATTTTTCTCAAGCACGAGGTATGGCACGCCTTGTTGACCCAAGTGTTCACACAGCGCGATGCCTGCCTGTCCTGCGCCCACAACAAGGGTATCTATGGTTTCAACTGACATTTTAAGATCCTCCACAGCGGCGCAGAAGGCTCAGATCGCCAAGGCTACCTAAGTCTGCACATGGTCAAGGTTGTCGTTTACGCCTCTGGGGAAAAGAATAGTCTGCATTAGTCCTGATTAGGGTTTGGCTAAGATTTCCATAACTGGCCAAGGCAGGACCTAAGCCAACCTTCGCAAAATACGATTCTTTACGCGCTGCGCCTCAGCGTAAGCTTTTGTCAAAGAGGGGTCGTAGTATTGGGAACACCAGCAAACGCGAGACTTTTCCAAACTGGGGACACAACGATGAAACCCACGATGAACGATGACGCTGCAATTGCGATAGACGTGCGTGGTGCTGTTAAACGCTACGGGACGTTCACTGCATTGCAGCCAATATCGGTCAGTATTCGAGACAATGAATTCTTCACGCTGCTTGGTCCATCGGGCTGCGGTAAGACAACCCTTTTGCGGATGATTGCAGGGTTTGAAGATGTCACCGAGGGTGGAATTTTCCTTTTCGGAGAGAAGATCGAAAACCTGCCGCCGCACAAACGGCCCATAAATACGGTCTTTCAGAACTATGCGTTATTTCCACATATGACTGTTCTGGATAATGTTGGGTTTGGCCTTGAAATGCTGGGGAAAAGCCGTGCCGAAGCCCGCGCACGCGCCGGTGAGATGCTTGAGCTTGTTCAGTTGTCTCAGTTTTCTGCACGCAAACCTTCCCAACTTTCTGGCGGTCAACAACAACGTGTCGCGCTGGCCCGCGCACTTGCGCCGTCACCTAAAGTTTTGCTGCTCGATGAACCGCTCTCCGCGCTTGACATGAAGCTGCGCAAAGCCATGCAGCTTGAGCTGAAACATATCCAACGCGAAACAGGCATTACCTTCATTTTTGTGACCCACGACCAAGAAGAAGCACTGACAATGTCAGACCGGATCGCGGTCATGTCGGCGGGCGAATTACAGCAACTTGGCGCACCGCGCGACATCTATGAACATCCACGCAATATGTTTGTGGCTGATTTTATTGGCGATACGAATTTACTTGAAGTGTCCGTTGACAAGATTGCCGATGGACGTGCGCATTGCCAAATTGGGGGTGGGCACACGTTGACTTGCGATGCCGTTGACGACGTTGGCGTTGGCGCAAAAGTACACCTGTCCGTCAGGCCAGAACGTCTGACGTTGTCCGATCAAGCAACCGCCGCGGAAAGTCTTAGGGGAACCGTCGTCGAGAACATATTTATCGGCACTGACATCAATACAATCGTGAACCTTAACGATGGCCCGCAGTTCACGGTACGCACATCAAATTCGAACCGAGGCAACAAGCGGATCATTGAGCCTGGCAGCCCAGCGTTCGTTAACATGGAGACGGGTGCTGCGCGCCTGTTGGTTGACTGATGGCGGGTGGCGCACCATCCGGCGGATCAGTGGCATCAGATACCTACGCAAAAGCGCGTCATTGGTTGCTTGCCCCATCTTGGTTTATCTTGGGCGTTTTCGTTTTTGCCCCGGTCTGCGTAATGCTGATCTACTCGTTTTTGACGAAGGAATTTCGTGGGGGAGTCATTTGGGAACCCTCGCTCGCCGCCTATGATCAGTTCTTTTTTGATCGTGGATTGTTCGGCGATGCGGACCCAACCTTGCAATGGACCTACATCAGCATTTTCTGGCGCTCTATCTGGCAAGCTGGGTTGGCAACGATCCTATCGTTACTGATCGGTTTCCCAACCGCCTATTTTATTGCGACACGGCCAGAAAAATCTCGTGCACTGTGGGTTTTTCTAGTCACAATCCCCTATTGGGTGAACCTTTTGATCCGCACCGTTTCAATGAAGTTTCTGTTGCGTGATGAGGGCCCATTGAATGATTTCCTTATCAGCACTGGCCTGATTGACGATCCCCTACGGATCGTCAACACGAACCTCGCCGTTCAGTTAGGCCTGTTTTACAGCTATCTGCCGTTCATGGTGCTGCCGATTTATGCGTCTGTAGAACGCTATAATTTCACGATGTCCGAAGCCGCCGCTGATCTTTACGCCTCCAAATGGACTACGCTGCGACGCATTGTTTTGCCTGCGGTCAAACCCGGTGTGATTGCGGGGTGTATTCTTGTGTTTGTGCCAAGTCTTGGCGCCTTCCTCGCACCTGACCTTCTGGGTGGCGCAAAGAACTTTATGATCGGATCATTGATCGAAGAGCAGTTTAAAGGAAATGCGGGTAACTGGCCATTTGGCGCGGCCGCATCGATGATCCTGCTAAGCATGGTGATGATCATCCTGCTCATCTTCGCGCGTCAACAACGCAAAGCTGGGGCACAAACATGACCGCGCAAACTGATGTCAAAACCTATCCCGGTTTTAAGGCTATAACGCTGCTGTGTATTGTTATCCTCTATGCACCGCTTGTCGTGGTCACAGTCTATTCGTTCAACGCATCCAGCTCGATCACAGTTTGGGAAGGTCTATCCCTGCGTTGGTATGTGGATGTATTTGTAGGTCCCGAAAGCGCCAAGTTTCAACAAGCCGCAATTAATTCGTTTTCCATCGCAATTGTTGCGGCAACTTTGGCTACAGCCATCGCAACTGCCGCAGCAACAGCCATTGTGCGTGGGGGCAAGTACCACCTTCGCACGCCGTCGTTGGGTCTGATCACGCTGCCGATCATGGTGCCAGAAATCGTGCTTGCAGTAGCGACGCTGATTTTTTTCAATTCCATCGGTTTCACCCGTGGCTACATGACCATCCTTGTCGCGCATACCGCCTTTTGCATTCCCTTTGCCTACTTGCCAATTCAGGCACGGATGCAGGGGATTGAAGACACATATGAGCACGCAGCGATGGATCTTTATGCGACGAAGGCTAAGGCGTTTCGCCGCATCCTTTTGCCCTTAATGATGCCCGGTATCATCTCAGGTTTCTTACTGGCGTTCATTGTCAGTCTTGACGATTTTATCATCACTAATTTCGTGAAGGGGGCGGGTATTGAAACCCTTCCTACAGCCATTTTTGGCTCTGTGAAGCAAGGGCTTAAGCCTAACATCATGGCGATCTCTACGATGCTGCTTGGCCTATCGATCGTGATGGTAACCATTTCTTACTTCGTTTCGAAGTCAGACAATACAAAATAACAAAAAGGGAGTTAAATAGATGAAACTGTTGACACAATCCGCCATGGCCTTGGCCCTGATGGCAAACGCTGCTGCCGCTGAAGGCGAACTCGTGATTTACCACTGGTTCGAATACATGCCAGCTGAGCTACTGGAAAAATTCACAGCTGAAACCGGCATCAACGTCACGATGGATACGTTCGATTCAAACGAAGGCATGCTCGCATCGCTGAAGGCGGGCGGTATGGGCACTTATGACGTCGCCGTTCCGGGTGACTACATGGTTGCGATCATGGCCGGCGAAGGTCTGCTGGACACAATCGCTGACGACGAACTTGCTAATAAGGGCAATATCGCTCCGGAGTGGGCCGACCCAGCGTTTGACCCTGGCCGTATGCATTCAATTCCCTACCAATGGGGGTCCACGTCGTTTGCCGTCGATACTGCTGCATATGACGGCGACATCAACACGACCGAATTGCTGTTCAACCCACCTGCAGAACTGTCCGGCAAGATCAACATGCTCGACAGCCAAGGCGAAGTGATGGCTTTGGCGTCCTTGCACATGGGCATGCCACAATGCTCGCGTGACCGCGCGCAGCTGACTGCTCTCAACGATATGTTGCAAGAAGCAAAGCAGCACTGGGCGTCGTTCAACTCCGACACCGCACGCGAAGTGTTGGTATCAGGTGATGCATCCGTTGGCATGATTTATGACGGTTTTAGCGCCAAGGCCCGCGAGGAACGCGACACGATCAAATACGCCTTCCCGACCCAAGGCTACGTCGTGTGGATGGATAATGTGGTTTTGCTAAATGAGGCACCTAACCGTGACAGCGCGATTGCGTTCATGGACTTCATGCTTGTGCCTGAAAACATCGCTGCCGTGTCAAACTATGCCCGCTATGCTTTGGGTGTGTCTGGCGCTGAGGCGTATCTTGATCCAGCCCTCGCGACGTTACCTGAGGCAAACCCGCCTGCTACAGCAGGTGCAGGTGCGTTCATCGAGGTTTGCGATCAAGAAACCCAAGCGGTCTATGACCAAATCTGGACGAACTTGAAAAACTAAGTCACGTTTAACTTAAGGGTGGGCGGCCTCCTATTGGGGGTCGCCCTTATTGTCGAAGGAGGCGGGTATGGAAACGATTTTCACTGAACGTCACAATTTGCGGAACTCAAAGACTGAATTGTTTGGTGGCCAGCTCGTCGAACCATTCGAGCGTCCGTCACGTGCTGAAGACATCATTAATCGCGTCCGTGAGGTGGGCCTTGGTCCAATTAGCGAACCACTTGATTTTGGGTTGGCGCCAATTTTAGCCGTCCACGACGCAGGCTTCATAGATTTTCTGCAAATCGCTTGGCGTGACTGGCAAGCCGCAGATTTTAAAGGCGAGGCCATGCCAACCGTCTGGCCCGCGCGGCGCATGTCGCAGCGTATTCCCACTGATATCGAAGGCCGGCTTGGCTACTATGCGCTGTCGTGTGAGACGTCGATCTCAGATGGAACATGGGAAGCCGCCTATGCGTCTGCGCAGGTTGCTTTGACGGGCGCGTCACGCATTTCGCAAGGTGCACGCGCAGTCTTTTCGCTATGCCGCCCCCCCGGCCATCATGCTGCAATCGACATGTATGGCGGGTATTGCTTTGTGAATAACGCAGCCGTCGCCGCACAGCATTTGCGCGACACGGGGGCCAAACGCGTTGCGATCCTCGATGTAGATTTTCACCATGGCAATGGCACGCAAGATATCTTTGATACCCGCGATGACGTCCTGTTTGTTTCATTGCACGGCGACCCGATGGATGCCTTCCCGCATTTCCTCGGTCATGCCGATGAAATAGGAATGGGCAAAGGCGAAGGTTTCACAATCAACTATCCGTTGCCGCCAAACACAGATTTTGCGACATGGCGTGCGACGTTGCTACAGGCAATTACACAAATCCAAGATTACGCACCAGACGCTTTGATCGTTTCCCTAGGTGTTGATACATTTGAAACTGACCCAATCAGCTTTTTTAAGCTAACCTCGGATGATTTCATAACCTACGGCAGGGATATCGCTGCGCTAAACCTGCCGACACTGTTCGTGATGGAAGGTGGGTATGACATCGCAGAGATTGGCGTGAATGCCGTCAATGTCCTTCAGGGTTTTGAGCA